>DLGU01000161.1:1201-1674 GCA_002482865.1 Porphyrobacter sp. UBA7686 | reverse complement strand
TGCTCGCCCTGTTCGTCGAGCGAGGTCAGGCGGAAGGCGAAGTGTTCGCTGTCATCTTCATCCGTCCCCGGCGGCAGCATCACATAGGCGCGCACGATCTTGGTCTCGTTGGCGGGCACGGCGATGACCTGCACCGGCGCGGCGTTTTCAACGCTGACCGCGTCGGTCCACATCACCGCGCCCTTGGGCAGGCCGAGCATGGCGATTTCCATCTCGCGCGGGCGGGCCTCCATGTTGCGCAGCCGCAGGGTGTAGGCGTTGCGGACCGATCCGTCCTTCAGCAGCATGTACGGCGGATTGCGATCTGGCGAGACCGTGAGGTCGGTGTGCGTGCGGGTGCCGAGCGCGAACAGCAGTCCTGCGCCAATCGCCCCCCAAACGCCGAAATAGAGGAAGATGCGCGGGCGCAGCAGGGCCTTCCATGCGGGCGTGGCAGGCGCGCCCGCCGCTTCGGCCTTGCACTGGTCGAGCGT
>DLGU01000161.1:0-1131 GCA_002482865.1 Porphyrobacter sp. UBA7686 | reverse complement strand
GTGATGCAGCCGATCTGCTGGCCTTCGCGGATGTCGACCCCGGTGGGGCAGACGGCGACGCACATATTGCAGTCGATGCAGTCGCCGTATTGGTCAGGGTTCTTGGCGGCTTTCTTCAGGCTGCCGCGCTGTTCGCCGCGCCAGTCCTTGTAGGTGACGATGAGGCTCTTTTCGTCGAGCATCGCGGTCTGGATGCGCGGCCAGGGGCACATATAGATGCACACCTGTTCGCGCATGAACCCGCCAAGCCAGAAGGTCGTGCCGGTCAGGATCGCCACGGTCGCATAGGCGACCGGCGCGGCGTTGCCCGTCCAGAAATCCACAGTGAGGGTGGGTGCGTCGGCGAAATACATGATCCACGCCCCGCCGGTCCAAAACGCGATGGCGAGATAGACCGCCCATTTGGCGAGGCGGCGGGTGGTCTTGGCGACGCCCCACGGCGCCTTGTCGAGCCGCGCGCGCGCGTTGCGATCGCCGTCGAAGAAGCGGTCGACGTGCTGGAACACGTCGGTCCACACCGTCTGCGGGCAGGCATAGCCGCACCATGCGCGCCCCACGGCGGAGGTGACGATGAACAGGCCGATGCCGGCCATGATCAGCATCCCGGCGACGAAATAGAATTCGTGCGGCCAGATCTCGATATCGAACATGTAGAAGCGGCGATTGGCGAGATCGATCAGCACGGCTTGGTCGGGCGCGTAAGGCCCGCGGTCCCAGCGGATCCACGGGGTGATGTAATAGATCGCCAGCGTCACCAGCATCACCAGCCACTTGAAGCGGCGGAAGGGGCCGTCGATCCGCTTGTTGTGGATCGTCTTGCCCTTTTCATACAGCGCGCTGCCCATGAAGCCTGCGTCTTCCACCGTAGCGGCAGGAGCAGGGCTGGCGGGCGCGGCATCAGTCACGGACCCGAGCGCACCCGACCAGTCGCGGGGCTGGCCCGCTTGAGGTTGGGGGCGCGCGAGGTCCTTGGGATCAGCCATCGGTTTTGGCCTTGTCGGGGGTTTGGGCAACATCGCCCGCAGGTGCGGTGTCAGGTTGGGCCGGAGCCGCTTTCTGCCCGCCGCCGCGCGAGTGCACATAGGCCGCCAGCATCTTGATCGTCACCGGATCGAGCCGGTCTTTCCATGC
>DLGU01000179.1 GCA_002482865.1 Porphyrobacter sp. UBA7686 | reverse complement strand
AATCAACCTGCCCTTCATCACCGCGCGCATGGAAGGTGGCACCACGACCCCGTTGCACCTGGTGGAGACGATCACCCGCGCCGACCTCGAAAAGATGGTCGACACGCTGATCCAGCGTACGCTTGATCCGTGCAAGAAGGCGCTGGCGGATGCGGGTGTTACAAAGGACCAGATCGACGAAGTGATCCTTGTCGGCGGCATGACCCGTATGCCCCGCGTGCGCGAAGTGGTGGAACAGTTCTTCGGCGCCAAGCCCCACACCGGCGTGAACCCGGATGAAGTCGTCGCCATGGGCGCGGCCATTCAGGCCGGCGTGCTTCAGGGCGACGTCAAGGACGTGCTGCTGCTCGACGTGACCCCGCTTTCGCTCGGTATCGAGACGCTGGGCGGCGTGTTCACCCGCATGATCGACCGCAACACCACCATCCCAACCAAGAAGACCCAGACCTACTCGACCGCCGAAGACAACCAGAACGCGGTGACGATCAAGGTCTATCAGGGCGAACGCGAGATGGCGGCGGATAACAAGCTGCTTGGCAATTTCGACCTGATCGGGATTCCGCCCGCACCGCGCGGCGTGCCGCAGATCGAAGTGACCTTCGATATCGACGCCAACGGCATTGTGTCCGTGGCGGCCAAGGACAAGGGCACCGGCAAGGAGCAGACGATCAAGATCCAAGCTTCGGGCGGTCTCTCGGATTCCGACATCGACCAGATGGTCAAGGACGCCGAAAAGTTCGCGGAAGAAGACAAGAAGCGCCGGGCGGCTGCCGAAGCGCGAAATCAGGCTGACAGTCTGGTGCACGCAACTGAAAAGCAGCTCGAAGAGCACGGCGCGAAGATCGACGCGGCGATCAAGACCGAGGTCGAGGAAGCCATCGCGGCGGTGAAGACCGCGCTCGAAGGCGGCGACGCCGATGACATCAACGCCAAGGCGCAGGCCTTGACGCAGTCGGCGATGAAGATGGGCCAGCAGATTTACGAACAGCAGCAGGCCGCAGGGCCGGATGCCGCTGCCGAGACAGCTGGCGAAACGGCCGCCGACGAAGACGTCGTCGACGCCGAGTTCTCCGAGGTCGACGAAGACAAGAAGGGCTAAGGCCCCGATGCAACCCAGTTCGCAGCAGATGCAGCCGGTTCCTGGTTCCGGCGCATCGGCTGCGGCTGGTCACGGGGAATAGGTCAACAACATGTCCACCGCCCAGACAGATTACTACACCACGCTCGAATGCGCCCGCACCGCTGACGGCGCGGCGCTCAAGAGCGCCTATCGCAAGCTTGCCATGAAGTATCACCCGGACCGCAATCCGGGCGATGCCAGTGCGGAAGCCAAGTTCAAGGCGATCAGCGAGGCCTATGATTGCCTCAAGGACCCGCAAAAGCGTGCGGCCTATGACCGCTATGGCCATGATGCCTTCACGCAAGGCATGAACGGCGGCGGCGGCGGCGGCGGCGGTGGCTTCGGCGGCCGGGGCGGCGGCGATTTCGCCGATATTGGCGACATCTTCGAAACCATCTTCGGTAGCGCCTTTGGCGGCGGCGGTGCGCAGCGCCAGCAGAAGCGGCGCGGCGCGGACCTGCGCTATGACATGCAGGTCACGCTCGAAGAGGCCTTCCACGGCAAATCGACCGAGATCGAGATCGAAGTCAGCCAGGCCTGCGACACCTGCGACGGCACGGGCGCAACCCCCGGCACCAGCGAACGCCAGTGCAATCTGTGCAATGGCATGGGCAGCGTGCGCGCCAAGCAGGGCCTGTTCGTGATCGAGCGGCCGTGCCCCACCTGCAACGGGCGCGGCAAGGTGATCGAAAACCCGTGCCGGGTCTGCGGCGGGGAAGGGCGGGTGGACAAGCCTCAGACCCTCAAGATCGATATTCCCGCAGGCGTTGACACCGGCACCCGCATCCGCCTTGGCGGAAAAGGCGAAGCCGGTCAGCGCGGCTCTCCCGCAGGCGATCTTTACATCTTCCTCCATGTCAAACCGCACCGGGTGTTTGAACGCGACGGCACCACGCTCGCCACCCGTGTGCCGGTGAGCTTCACCACGGCGGCGCTGGGCGGCTGCGTGGAGATTCCCGATCTCGATGGCTCGACCAACCGGCTCGAAATCCCCGCCGGTATCCAGTCTGGCAAGCAACTGCGCATTCGCGGGGCCGGAATGCCGGTGCTGCAAGGGCGCGGGCGCGGCGATCTGGTGGTGGAAATCGCCGTCGAGACCCCGACCAAGCTCAGCCGCCGCCAGAAGGAAATCCTCGAGGAATTCAAGGCGACCGAGACTGGTGACGAATGCCCGGAAAGCCGCGGCTTCTTCGACAAGTTGAAAGACGTGTTCGGGGGCTGAAGCGCCTCATGTGCACCTGCCGCTAAGCTGACCCGCAAGACCCGGACCGCATTGCGGCCTCGGGCGATGGCCATATCAACCCATCCGCTCCCGCACTTCGAGCCGGATCTGGTCGATGAGCCCGCGTTGACAGCGGCCGGACAGTTCCTCTTCCTCCAGCACTGCCAGGAACACAGCGCGCTTGGCCGCCGTGACGGTTTCCGGGGGAACGCCGCCCGTGACCGTCGAGGCGACCAGATCGATCATCCGCTCCGCGCCGTGCAGGCGTCCCCACAGATAGTCATTCTCGCGGTAGTCGCGGCTGAAGAACGCGCCGAAATTGTAGAACTCGATCCCGCGCAAGGTCGCAGCCGTGCCGCCGTCACGGATCGACCGCGCATCATCGGGCGAGATGCGGTCGATCTTGACCGGGTTGAACTCATCCAGCCCCTCGCGCCGCGACAGGGGGAGAGTGGCGACGTCGTAGAACGGGAAGCCGAGATAGGTCAGCAGCATGCGCCGCTTGAGGCTTTTCGGCATGTCCTCCAGCGCGTCGATCAGCAACTCCTCGGCGGCGAGATCGGTCGCGGGCAACAAGCGCTCGGCGCCCAAGTAATCGATCACCGCAGCGGGGGCCTGTAGGGCGTTTGCCGCCAATTCGCGGAAGAGCGGAGCATGCAGCACGTCCTCGTCCGCGCGGTAATAGAGCGCGAGAATTTCGTAGAGCCTGTCGCGCGCGCGGTCGAGCGCATCCTCGGAAATCTCAGGATCGACCTGCCAATCGCGGGCCAGCTTGCGCGACAGCATTTGCAGCCGGCGGATGCGGAAGCCGGTGTCATGCGCGCGGAAAAATGCAATCGCCCCCAAAGTCGCGCCGCCCTGCGCACCGGTGAGCTGGTGCAACCCGCGCGCCTCAAGCTCGCAGCGCAAGACCTCGATCAGCGCGCCGGTATCGGCCATCGGCTGCCCGGCGGCGCGCAGGATCAGCGTCGCTAACTGGCCGAGGATGCCGTCGAACTTGGTGAGCGCATAGGCGCCAAAGGCATAGCCCGCTCGCTCAGCCGCGGCCTGCTGCGCCCTGGAGCGCCAGGCAGCAAGCCGCTTGGGCGTGGGGCGGTCGAGCAGGAACGTATAGCCGAACAGCTTCTCCACTGCGCGGTCGATATCGGGCTGCAAGTCCATCACGATCCGCTTCAGCCGCGCGGCGTCACGCGATTGCTGGTCGATGCGTTCCAGATCATCGCGGATCGGCTGTTCGCGCGGGATGGTAGAGAGCGAGCCGAAGATCGCGCCAAAGAAGCCCACGTCGCGGGTGCGGGTGCCGGGAGCGGGGCGAGCCCCATCTGGGCGCGGGTCGAGATAGACGAAGCGGCGGTCAACCTCGCGCTGCGCTGGGCGGCCGTGCAGCGCGGCGAGGGCGGCTCCGAACGGCGCGCCCACCAGCACCGCCCCATCGATCAGCGCGACCTCCGCCATGCTTCCGCGCGCGACATGGGCGGGCATGATCCGTGCGAGGAACGCGTCGCGGCCGGGCCATTCCTGCCCTTCGGCAGCGGCAAGGGCATCGATCTCAGAAAGGGTCAGCGGCGGAAAAGCGCCAGGGAAGCTCGCCGTCGCGCGGGCGGCCAGCACCAGTTCAAGCGGATCAGCCAGCATCCCCGGCATTCCGCCCCGGCTGCCTTCGCCCACCCGCGCGCGGAAGGTGATCGGCAAACGATGCTCGGTCTCCTCGACATGGGGCGGGGAATTGAGCCGCAGCCGCTCGGGGTGCCCGCGAAAATCGGTGGCAGTGACGGTCAGGTCGATCGGATAGCTCGCGGGCAGCAAGGGGAGGCCGTCGCCCTCGGCCTCCATCTTCATCAGCGCCTCAAACAGCATCGCCGAAAACCGCGAGCCCGAAAACGGCGGGCTGAACCAGCGCCCGCGCACCAGACGCGAGACTTTGGCGCGCACCTCAGCGCGGGTTTCGGGCGAGACCGTCGCGCTGACCGCATTGCCCGGACGGCTCAGGAACCACTCGGCAATCGGCTGCGCCCAGAGCTTGCCATAGCGCCAGAGCGGCTCGGCATCGGGATCGGTCAGCTCGCTCGCATCGGCATTGGTGAGCCACAGGTCGGTGAGCGGCTCAAGACTGTGTCCGGCATAGATCGCCTGTGCGAGGAACACCGCATTGATCCCGCCCGCGCTCGCGCCGGTGAGGATATCGGGGAGCACCCGCAGCCGCAGCGCATGATCGCGCTCCACCGTGCGCAGAAAATCGCGATAGGCCGCCGCGACACCGTCAAGCGGAACGGCGGCAGGATGGTGGAACGCACGGCTCGCCCGGGCGAGATGCCACACCTCCTTGGTGATGCCGTGCATGTAGACCGCCAGGCTGACCCCGCCGTAACATACCAGAGCAAGGCGCAGTTCCTTCTGGCGCATGGCGACTGTGTAGCGACGAAGTCCACAGCAATGCAATTGCGTTCGTCATCTGTTCTCGTTATTGCGCCGGTCTATGGCAAAATCGAAACGCCGCTTTGTGTGTCAGGAATGCGGCTCGGTCTCTCCGCGCTGGCAGGGGCAATGCGCCGATTGCGGGCAATGGAACACGCTGGTGGAGGATGTGCCTGCGACGGTGTTCTCGCAGAAGCACGACCTGTCGAGCGGCGGGCGGGCGGTGATGTTCGAGCCGCTGAATGCGCCGACGCAGCTCCCCATCAGAAAGTCGACCGGACTTGCCGAGTTCGACCGCGCGCTAGGCGGCGGACTGGTGCCGGGGAGCGCGGTGCTGCTCGGCGGCGATCCGGGCATCGGCAAATCGACACTGCTGCTGCAATGCGCTGCGACGATCGCGCGCGGCGGCAATGATGTCGTCTATGTCAGCGGGGAGGAGGCGGCAGGGCAGGTTCGGCTGCGCGCGAGCCGCATGGGAATGATCGACGCACCGATTCGACTCGCGTCGGAAACCTCCGTCCGCGACATTCTGACGACGCTCGGCAATGGCGAGCCGCCCGCTTTGCTGGTGATCGATTCGATCCAGACCATGCATTCCGACACCATTGAAGGCGCTCCCGGCACCGTCAGTCAGGTGCGCGGCTGCGCGCTCGAACTGATCCGCTATGCCAAGGAAAGCGGCTGCGCGGTGGTGCTTGTCGGCCATGTCACCAAGGACGGAACCATCGCTGGCCCCCGCGTGCTGGAACATATGGTCGATGTGGTGATGAGCTTTGAAGGCGAGCGCTCGCACCAATACCGCATCCTGCGCGCGCTCAAGAACCGCTTCGGCGCGGTGGATGAGATCGGCGTATTCGCGATGGCATCCGAAGGGCTGGAAGAAGTCGCCAATCCCTCACTGCTGTTCCTGTCGGGCCGCGAGACACCGCTGGCCGGGAGCGCGGTGTTCCCGGCATTGGAAGGCACCCGCCCGGTTCTCGTGGAAATTCAAGCGCTGATCGTCCGGTTGCAGTCCGGCGCGACCCCGCGGCGCGCAGTGGTGGGATGGGATTCCGGAAGGCTGGCGATGCTGCTCGCCGTGCTGGAATCGCGCTGCGGGCTGAACTTCTCGTCGGCTGAAGTCTATCTCAATATCGCGGGCGGATACCGTCTGACCGACCCTGCGGCCGACCTTGCCGTGGCTGCTGCACTGGTCTCGGCACTGGCGGACCGGCCGCTGCCAGACAAGACCGCGTGGTTCGGCGAGGTCAGTCTGGCGGGTGAGATCCGGCCCGTTGCCCACGCCCCCTTGCGAATGCGCGAAGCGGCCAAGCTTGGCTTTGCCCGCTGCTATGGCCCGGCTGGCGGCGCCACTGCCAGCGCTGGCGCCGACTACCGCGGGCTTGGCGCACTGGCGAACGTCGTTGACCAGGTGATGGGCAGCGCATAACCATTGCCGCCTATGGCAGGTCTCGACATCATCATCGCCATTATCGTGGTCATCGCTGCCATTGGCGGGTTCATGCGCGGGCTGGTGCAGGAAGTGCTCTCGCTCGCCGCTTGGGTGCTGGCGGCCTTCGCATTGCATTTCCTCCATCCCGATCTGACCAAGGGGCTGCGGATGCTCTACCCGGTAGAGCCGGGGGACGCGCTACTCGCGTTCGTGCTGCTGCTGCTGATCCCCTATGCCGCGATGAAAGTGATCATCGGCACTGCCAGCGGGGCGTCCGACGGGGCGGTGCTGGGGCCGGTTGACCGCGTGCTCGGGTTCGGCTTCGGCGCGGTCAAGGGCGCGCTCATGGCGGTCTTCGCCTTTGCCTTGCTGGTGACCGGGTATGACGAAAGCTGGGGCTACACGGGCCGCCCGCAATGGATGACCGAGGCGCGCACCTATGCCGCCGCCGATGCCTTCTCACGCCAGCTGCTCCCAGCCATCGCGGTACGGCGTGACCGGCTTCGCAGTGAGTTCGAAGCACGGGAGGCCGCGGCCAAGCGGGCCGCCCGCTGACCGCCATGACCGCCCGCCCAGCGGCCAAGCTTTATTCGCCCGCGCTGCTCGGCCTGGCGACGGAGCTTGCCGAGTTCCCGCTCCAAGACACACTGCCGCTACGCGCCGAAGCCCGCTCGCGCAGCTGCGGCAGCGTGATCGCGCTCGGATTGGCGCTGGCGGAGAACGGGCGCGTCGGACAGATCGGGATGACGGTGAGCGCCTGCGCGATCGGCCAGGCCTCCGCTGCGTTGCTCGCTCGCAGCGCCCTTGGGGCCGACCCTGCCAGAATTGTCGATACAACCGCCACGCTCACCACATGGCTGGCGGGCGAGAGCGGCCTGCCTGATTGGCCGGGGCTGGATGTGCTCTCACCCGCGCTTCCCCATCCCGGACGGCACGGCGCGCTGCTATTGCCGTGGAAGGCGGCGTGCGAGGCGCTTTCAAGCGGCGTGAAGCAGGGCTAGGGACACGGGCAAGAGGTCGCCCGTCAGGGGCAAAGGGGATGTAATAGACATGGCAGAAGCCGAAGCGCTCGCCGCACGTGAGCCGAGCGAGCAGGAAATCCGGCTGGTGATTGGCGCATCGAGCGCAGGCACCATCTTCGAATGGTACGATTTCTTCATCTACGGCACGCTCGCCTACATCCTCAAGGATGCCTTCTACGCCACGGATAACGAGACGCTGGGATTGCTGCTGGTGTGGTCAACCTTCGCGGTCGGCTTCGCCTTTCGCCCGCTTGGCGCGGTGCTGTTCGGCTTCCTTGGTGACAAGCTTGGGCGCAAATATACCTTCCTCGTGACCGTTACCCTGATGGGCATCGCCACGGCAGGGGTTGGCCTGATCCCGACGGTGGACACCATCGGCATGGCCGCGCCGATCATCGTGATCTTGCTGCGCGTGTTGCAAGGCCTCGCTTTGGGCGGCGAATATGGCGGCGCAGCGATTTATGTCGCCGAACACGCTCCGCCCGAAAAGCGCGGGTTCTACACCAGCTTCATTCAGGCGAGCGTGGCGGGCGGCTTCGTATTGTCGATCATTGTCGTGCTGGCCTGCCGCGCGCTGATCCCTGCGGAGGCCTTTGCCGCATGGGGCTGGCGCGTGCCGTTCCTGCTGTCGATCGGCCTTCTCGCCATTTCGCTGTGGATGCGATTGAAGTTGTCGGAAAGCCCAGTGTTTCAGGCCATGAAGGCGGCGGGTGAGACTGCGGGCAATCCCTTCATCGAAAGCATGACCTATCCCGGCAACCCCAAGCGGTTGTTCGTCGCGCTGTTCGGGATCACCGGCATTCTGACGACGGTGTGGTACACCGGCTTCTTCTCGGCGATGAGCTTCCTGCGCGGCCCCATGCACGTCGATGATTTGACGGTGGAGCTGGTGCTGCTGGTCTCGGGCCTGATCGTGATGAGCTTCTATGTGATCATAGGCAAATGGTCGGACCGGGTGGGGCGCAAGAAGCCGATCATCATCGGTGCGGCGCTGAGCCTCGCGCTGTTGTTCCCACTGTTCTGGCTGATGGGGAGCTTTGCCAACCCGCAGCTGGCCGCGGCGGCGGAAGCCACACCGATCGTAGTCAGCGGCCCGGCCTGCGAGACCGATCCCTTTGCCGAGATGTTTCAGCGCGATCAGACCGATTGCGGCAAGATGCTGGAGACGCTGACCGCCTCGGGCGTGCCTTACACCCTGACGCCGGGCGAGACGTTGAGCGTGACAGCGGGTGGCAATCCGATCGCGATCGATCAGGCATGGTTTGCCGATGGTGCAGCGCGGCGCGCCGGGCTGCACGCAGCGCTGGGGGTGTACGGCTTCGATTTCGCCAAGCAGCAGCCGCCACTTGCCAACGTAGTCGGCATCGTGGGCGTCTTGCTGGCGTTGGGGATGCTGTCGGCGCTGACCTATGGCTCGGTCGCGGCCTTGCTGAGCGAGATGTTCCCGCCGCGCATCCGCTATTCCTCGATGTCGATCCCTTACCATATCGGCGCGGGCTATCTGGGCGGGTTCCTGCCACTGATCGCCGGGGTGATCGTGGCGCGCACCGGGGATATCTATGCCGGGTTGTGGTACACGTGGGCGGTCGTTGCCTTCGGGCTCGTCGTGGCATGGTGGGGCATTCCGAGCGGCCCGCCGCGAGATTTTGCTGATGACTGACAAGGCCTCGGGCGGTGAGCGCGCTGATCGCAGCGTGCCTTTGCCGCCCGCCAGCTTGCGATTGACCGTCGATCGGGGTGCGCTCGCCGCCAATTGGCGCGCGCTTGATGCGCTCTCGGGATCGGCGGAGGCGGGGGCGGCGGTCAAGGCAGATGCCTATGGGCTTGGCGCCGCAACCTGCGTCCCGGTGCTACGCGATGCCGGGTGCGCGACGTTCTTCGTCGCCCATTGGAGCGAGGTTGAAGCCGTGATCGCCCATGTCCCACCGCAGCAGGTGGCGGTTTTGCATGGCGTGCAGAATGAGGCGGAATGCGCCTATGCCCGCGCGGTTGGGGTGGTGCCGGTTATCAATTCGCTGGAGCAAGCGGAGCGTTGGTCGGCAAGCGGGAGAGGGCGCTGTCACCTGATGGTCGACACCGGCATCAACCGGCTCGGCATCGCGGCCAGCGAGGCGAATGAGGCAGCGATTGCCGCGCTCGACATCGACATTCTGATGAGCCACCTCGCCAGCGCCGATGAAGCGGATAGCGCGATGAACCCGCGGCAATTGGCGGCGTTTCGAGGCGTTTTGGGAGCAATCCCCCACCGCCGCGACAGCCTCGCCAACAGCGCGGGGATTGCGCTGGGGGCGGATTATGCTTTCAACCTTACCCGCCCAGGCCTCGCGCTCTATGGCGGTGCGCCGCGTTCTGAACTCGCCGCTGCGATCCGTCCGGTGGCGCAGGTGCAGGCTGCGATCCTTCAGACCCGCACTCTCGCGGCCGGAGAAAGCGTCGGCTATAACGCAACCTTCACTGCGTCCGCGCCGATGCGGGTTGCGACGGTGTCGATGGGTTATGCCGACGGCTTCCTGCGCGCGCGCGGTCCGGGCAATGCCTTTTCGCACCACGGCCGCCGCTTGCCGATCCTTGGCAAGGTGTCGATGGACATGGTGGTGATCGATCTCACCGCCGCCCCCGATCTGGCCGCCGGAGACTGGGTCGACGTGCCTTGGAACATCGCCGATGCTGCGCAGCAAAACGGGCTGTCGCCCTACGAAATGCTGACGGTGATCGGCGGGCGGTTAAGGCGCGGCTAACCTGTCCGACCGGTGTGTGTTGCACCGCAGCTTGTGCAGGTGCTAAGAGGCCTCGTACGCGTCATCCAACGGGATCAAAAACACAATGGTCGGCAGGGCAAAAGCAGCATCGGGCGAAGTCGGCGATGCGATTATCATCAAGAAGTACGCCAATCGGCGGCTCTACAACACGGCCTCGTCAAGTTACATCACGCTGGAAGATCTCGCCCGGATGGTGCGCGAGAATGTCGATTTCCAGGTGCTCGATGCAAAGTCCGGCGACGACATCACCCATGCGATCCTGACGCAGATCATCATGGACGAAGAAGCCAATGGCGAGCAAATGCTGCCCGTCAGCTTTCTGCGTCAGCTGATCGGCATGTAC
>DLGU01000154.1:3629-8118 GCA_002482865.1 Porphyrobacter sp. UBA7686 | reverse complement strand
ATATTCGCCGTGCGGGTCGATCATCACGATGTGACCCTTGGGCGCGGCTTCGCAGATGCGGTGCAGGATCAGCGCGGCGCTGGTCGATTTGCCGGTCCCGGTCGATCCGAGCAGCGCAAAGTGCTTGCCCAGCATCGCGTCGATATAGAGCCCGGCACGGATATCCTTGGTCGGGAAAACCTTGCCGATGGTGATGCTGGCGCGGCCATCACTGGCATAGATCTGTTCAAGATCGCGGGTGGTGGCGGGATAGATCATCGCGCCGGGGATCGGGTAACGGGTCACACCGCGCTTGAATCCGTTGATGCGGCCGGTCAGCTTTTCCTCGCCGCCTTCGCCCAGAAAATCGATGTGGGCGATGATCCCGCCATCGGTGCGGCGGTCCTTGCGCTGGTCGCGCACGTTGGCGAGCAGCCAGGCATCGCCGACGCGAATCTTGATCTGGCTGCCGACCTGTCCGGCCAGCGCGATCGAGGGATCGGCGTCCTTCATGCAATCATTGAGGCGCTGGAGATCAAGCGCGATCTGCGAGCCCGAGCCCGAAATCTCAAGCACCACGCCGATGGGCAGTCGCGCATTGTCTTGGCTGTTGGCGTGGGCCGATGCCACCTCTTCCGTGCCCGCCGGATTGGGGCCGGTAAAGCGCTCGAAATCTTGCCTGCCGTGATCGGTCATCCGCGCATTCCCTTGCCGCTCCCGTTGGAACAGGCAGGAAATAGGAGATACGAGGTTAAGATCGCGTCAACATTGCGATGGCCCCGTGCAGCGCAGGCGGCGTCAGGCGCGGGCGAACAGCCGTCCGGCCAGCCAGCCCATCCCCAGCGAAAGCGCAATCGCGCCAAGGCCATAGAGGAACGACCAGCGCTGGGCCGCCGACACCACCTGGCCTTCCAGCCCGGCTTTGACCACTTCGATCCGCGCGGTCGCACTCGCCAGCACCCGGCCGCGGGCGATGGCGAATGTCTCGGCCGTATAGCGTCCGGTGGTGACGTTGGAGGGCAGGTCGATGCGCGCCTGATAGAGCACCTTTTCCGCGATGCTCACCCCGCGCGGATTCTCCTGATACAGGCCCTGCCGCCGCCGCAATTCGACCAAGCCTTGCGCAAAGCGGGCCTGTTCTTCCGGGTCGATCTGGCCGGACGGCGATAGCTGGATGAAGTCCGTGCCAAGCTCGTAAATCGCTGCCGTGCGTTGATCGACGATCTCGCCCACCGGGCGGGAGGAGGCGACTGCGAAGAAAGCGGGGGCGGAACGGAAGTCGCTCGACCCGGCATTGGCCCAGATGCCGACGATGCGTTCCTTTTCGCGGATGCGCACCGGCTCGGTCGGTCCTTTGAGGACGACGACAATGTCATAGTCACCGGCGCGGCCTGTGGCTGACGGGTCGATCACCGCGCCGTAGAGTAGCAGCCGCGCACCGGTGAAGCCTTGGCGCACTTCGATCCGCGACTGGCTGACGGCGGGCACCAGAATGGGTTCTCGCTGCGCTGACAGCGTCGCCCAAGCGACCGCCAGCAGGATCAGCCGCCCTGCCATACTCACGGGGCAGCGCTCACAGCGGGACCACGGTGTAGATTTCATCAGGCTGCACACCGAGCCCGTAGAGCATCCTGAGCGCAATCAGCAGCACTAGCGCCGCGAGCGCGAGGCGCAGGTATTCGGGCTTCGCCTTGAGCGCGATCTGCGTGCCGAACTGCGCGCCGAGCACCGATCCCAGCAGCAGCAGCGCCGCCAGCACCAGATCGACCGCCTTGGTCGTCAGCGCGTGGGTCATGGTTGTCACCATCGTCACGAACAGGATCTGGAACAGCGAGGTGCCGACCACGACATTGCCGCTCATCCCGAGGATATAGAGCATCGCCGGCACCAGCAGGAACCCGCCGCCTACGCCCATCAGCATGGTGAGGATGCCGACCAGCATCCCGAGGATCGCCGGGGCCAGCGGCGAGATATACAGCCCCGAGGCATAGAACCGCCAGCGATAGGGCAGGCTGGCGACCAGCGGGTGGTGGCGGCGCTTTTTCACCTGCACGCCTGCCCTGCCGAGCAGGCCGGGGCGCAGCGAACTCACCGCCTCGCGCATCATCAGCATCCCGATTGAGCCGAGCATCAACACATAGAGGATCGAGATCACCACATCGATCTGGCCAAGCGATTGCAGCACCCGGAACAGGCCCGCCCCGATCAGCGCACCGACAATCCCGCCGCCGACCATCACGCCGCCCATGCGGTAATCCACGCCCTTGCGGCGCGAATGTGCGAGAACGCCCGAAACGCTCGCGCCGGTCACCTGGGTCGCCGCCGAAGCCGCGGCCACCGTCGGCGGGATGCCGTAGAAAATCAGCAGGGGCGTCGTCAGAAAGCCGCCACCGACCCCGAACAGGCCCGACAAGATGCCCGTCAGCCCGCCCAGCAGCACGATATAGAGGCCGTTGACCGAGAGATTCGCGATGGGCAGGTAAACGTCCATGCGCGAGAGGGTAGACCACCGTCGAAGGCGATGAAAGTCAGGGGAGGCGCGTTCCTGTTGGTGAGACGGCGGTTTTGCGTGTTTCGACTGCTTGATCGGCCGGCAGAGGTCAGAACCGGGTCGATAAGGTCGCGGCCAGCCCGGAATCCGGCCCGGCATCGCCCCCCACCCGCTGACGCCAGTCGACCGAGATTCGCGCGGGCACATCGCCCAAGGTCACATCGAGCCGCAAAGTGGGGCCGATGTCGATCCGCTGCGCGTCCTTCTGCGCGCCGCCCCAAGTCGCCACGCCAAGGCTGAGGCGCACGGCATTGTCGGTCAGCCCGGCCACCTTGCGCAATTCGCCGGTCACGCTCGCTTGTCCGTCGGCAAAGCCGGTGGGGTCCGGGCCGCCCACCCAGCCGGCCTGTCCATAGGCTTCCAGCCGCGCGCCAAAGGGCAGCGGCACCGGTGCAAGCTCGCTGACGATATAGGCGGCCGGGCGAACCGTGTCGCTGAACGCTCCGTCCGTATAGCGCACCTCGCCCGCCAGCCGCAGCGGGACGCGCCCCAACGGGCGGGCCGAGGCCCCCAGCGCCAGCTCGCTTTCACCCCTGCGCACCAGCGCGCGATAGGCGCGGGCGTAAAGGCGGGGGTCACGCGGCGACGCGGGGGCGAGGCGATATTGCAGCACGGCGCCCGCTTGGCTCGCGCCATAGATCGGCACCCGTCCCTGCGAAATCGGCGCGGCGTTAGAGCCTTGTCGCCAGAACGCCCAGGCATCGACCGACCACCGCCCGGTCGGGGCAGGAGCGGGCGCGGCGGGTCGTGTCGGGAGGAACGGCGCGGCAGCGGGCCAGTCGCTATCGCCGGCCGGGAGTCCGGCTTCGGCTCCGGCAATCACGGCGCTGTCCCTGATCAGATCGCGCAGTGCGGCGTCCCACGGCAATTGCTGTGCCACCGCAACCTCGCCGTCGCTGCCGCCGCCCCCGGATGCGCCAGCGCGCCAGCCCATTGCGGCCGAGGCTATCGGCAGCGCGCCTGCTCTGGGCCGCTCTTGCGCAAGCAGCGGCAGCGGCGAGGTTTGCGCGGCGACGAACTTTGCGGTCGGCGGATTTGCGGCGAGCGGCGGCAGGTCGGGGTCGGGGACGAGCGGCAGAAACGGATTGTCCCACCACACCGCCCGCGCCGCGCTCCACCCGCTGACCAACACCACCAGCATGACCAGCGGGCCGCCCTTTGCGCGCACGCGGGCGCGCGCCGTGTTGCTCCCCGCCGTCATGATGAAACGGCCGGAAGCGCAACCAGTGAGGCCGGGTGGGCGTCATGTTCCGTCTTGTCCCACACCGCCGCGCGGCCGCCGAGCGTGCGGGCATAGGCAAACACCGCGCGCCGTCCGGCGATGATGGCGATCACGTTGGCCAGCGGCAGGCGCAGCACGGCCCGCAACCCTTCGCCCATGCCATACTCACGGGCGGTGAAAGCGAACCGCATCGCGATCCGCCACAGAAACGCTGCGGCATTGGCGACCAACACCGCCTTGAGCTGCGGGATCAGCGGCGCCGGCTCTGCCACGCCAGTCACGACGATCACCCCCATCGCTCCGGTCAGCAGCACCAGCGCGTAGCCCACCAGCATCACCAGCGCCGTCAGCGGCCCGCGCCGGTCGCGCGCGCGCATCCAGAATTCGCGCGCCCCGCCCGCCCAGCCGACCCGGTCCCAGCCTTGCAGCGCAATGCCGAGCACCCAGCGGCTCTTCTGCCGTACGACGGTGTCGAAGCGGTGCGGGAAAAAGGCGCGGGTGGCGATCAGCCGCCCATCCGCGCCGCGCGCTCGGACGAAGCGGCAGCGGCCGCCCGCCGCAGCAATGGCAAGGCCAAGCTCGTAATCCTCGGTCAGCGAGTCGCTGGCAAAAGGCAGGCCCCCACCGCCCCCGGCAGTGTGACGCTCAACCAAGCTGTCAAGCGCGCGGCGCGAGACGGCGCAGCCCACGCCTGCGCCCGGAATGCCCGCGCCCAAGGCATCGCGCACCACCAGCGC
>DLGU01000154.1:0-3618 GCA_002482865.1 Porphyrobacter sp. UBA7686 | reverse complement strand
GCGAGCCAGCCGCGGTGATGCGGCACCAGCGGCTCGACCGGCAATTGCACGAAGTCCGCGCCCTCGGCGATGGCTTCATCGAGCAGGCCCAGCGCGCCCGGATCGACCATGTCTTCGGCATCGTGGAACACGACCCCGGTGAAGCGCTGCCCGGCGCGATCTTCATCAATCAGGAGCGCGGCATAAAGGCGGTTGAGGCAATCGGCCTTGGTGGTAGGCCCGTCGTGTTCGACGATGACCAGCCGCAGCCGTAGGTCTCCATGCGCCGTGGCCATTGCGGCCGCCAGCGTTGCGGGATCATTGCGGTAGCACCCGACATAGAGGCGCAAGCGCGGCTGCGGCCAGGTATCAAGCAAGTGGCGGACTGTCTGGCCGATCACCGCCGCTTCCTGCCACGCGGGGATCAGCACGGCGACCGGCCCGGCCAGAGAGCGATGCTGGAGGGCAAGCCGGCTGCGTTGCTCGGTCACACCCCGACCGGTCAGGCGGAGCCAAAGCCACACGCCATCAACCGCAAGATCGTCCAGCGCGCCGATCAGGAAAAACACCCCGGCGAATAGCAGCAGTTCTCGCTGTAGCAGTGCCAACCACTGCCACAGACCAGGCTCGGTTATGGACAAGGCGACCCCCTCCCCAATGAGAGGGGTGAACTACCTCGCCCAGCCTCGTCACGCAACCGGCTTTGCGAATTTTTGTTGGTTTATTCGGGGTTTAGTCCTGACCTTCGCCCAAGCCAGCGGCTTACCAGCTGCCGGTATTCGGCATGCTGACCCACGGTTCGGCCGGCGCGAGATGGCCGTCCTGAAGCAATTCGACCGAGATGCCGTCGGGCGATTTGACGAAGGCCATGTGCCCATCGCGCGGGGGACGGTGGATCGTGTGGCCGCTGTCGAGCAAGCGCTGGCAGGTCTCGTAAATATTGTCGACGCGGTAAGCGAGGTGGCCGAAATTGCGCCCGCCGCTGTAATCTTCGCCGCCGCTGCCGTCTTCGGGCGGCCAGTTATAGGTCAGTTCGACCTCGGCAACGCCTGCCTGCCCCGGCGCAGCGAGGAAGATCAGGGTGAAGCGCCCGGCCTCGACATCGAAACGGCGCACTTCCTCCAGCCCGATCAGCTTGAAGAAATCGACCGTCGCATCCGGATCGGTGACGCGGATCATGCTGTGAAGATATTTCACCATGGGAACTTCCATTCAAAAACGGTTCATCGACGATGATGCACAATTCGTCGCATCAACTCATCTTGGGGGAACATGGTATGGACGATCACGAAGTGCAACCGGCAAACGCGGCCAGCGGTGTCATGCGTGAGCCTGCGACCGCGCGCTGGTTCGGCACGGCGGCGATCCTTGCGGTCGGCATGATCGCGGGCGGATACCTGCTTGGCGACGGGTTGCTGCGCGCCAAGGATGCCGAGCGTGCCGTGACGGTGCGCGGGCTGGCGGAACGCAATGTCACCGCCGACCTTGCGACCTGGACAATCTCCTACTCGGCCTCCTCCACCAGCCTTGCCGAAGCGCAGGCCAAGGTGCGCGCCGACACGCAATCGATTGAGGCGTTCTTCAAGGAATTGGGCTTTCCCGCCGACGCGCTGCAACCGACCGGCGCGAACGTGACCAGCTTCACCAATGAGGGCATCACGACCTTCACCGTGCGCCAGCGGCTCGCTTTGCGCACCGAAGACATCACTCGCGCGCAGAAGGCCGTGGCGCGGCAGTTCGACCTTGTCGGGCGCGGCGTGTTTCTCGAGGAAGGCTCGGGCATGGCCTACACCTTCACCAAGCTGAACGATATCAAGCCCGAAATGGTCGCCGAAGCGACCAAGGACGCGCGCGCTTCTGCCCAGCAATTCGCCGAGGATTCCAACTCCGGCGTCGGCAAGATCAAGGACGCCACGCAAGGCTATTTCGAGATCGAGGCGCGCGATGGCGAGGCGGGCGGCTGGGGTTCGGCCGACAGCCCGTACAAGAAGGTGCGGGTCGTCACGACCGTCAGCTTCACGCTCGACTAGCCCAGCCACCAACGGCCTGCGCGCCACTGGACGACGAATTCGCACCGTCCGGCGTGCAGGCCAATCGGTGTGTTGCGCGGCCCCGTTCCGGGGCTTATGCGCGCGCTCCTGCCACGGCGGCGGTCTTGGTGCCGTCCGCCGCTTTGCCCTATAAGGCTGGCAAAACCGGAACAATACATCAGTCATGCTTCAGCGATTGCGCGAATTTTTCAGGCCCCCGTCTCCGGCAAAGCTGCCGGCGGTGCCGCATGGCGCGCGTTATTATGCGATTGGCGACATTCACGGGCGGCTTGATCTCTACGACACGCTGATTGCCGCCATTGAGGCCGAGATTGTCGCCGCCCCCAGGCTGGACCATCGCATTATCTTGCTCGGCGATCTGATCGACCGCGGGCCGGACAGCGCAGGCGTAGTGGCCCGCACCCACGCTTGGCAGCAGGTTCGCAATGTCCGGGTGCTGGCGGGCAACCACGAAGAGATGTTCCTTACCGCTTTCGAAAAGCCCGAAGCCCTGCGCCACTTCCTTAAGCATGGCGGGCGCGAGACGATGCTGAGTTACGGCCTGTCGAGCAAGCAGCTCGCCACGCTCGAGCTGGGAGAGATCTTCGAACGGCTGCCGAAGCTGGTGCCGCAGGCGACCCGCGACTACATCGCCGGGTTCGAAACGATGATTTGCGCCGGCGACTATGCTTTCGTTCACGCTGGCATCGATCCAGAGCGGCCGCTGGGCGAACAGAAGCGCAGCGACCTACTGTGGATTCGCGAGCGTTTTCTCAGCCACGAAGGCCCGCTCGAGAAGGTGGTGGTGCACGGCCACACCATTTTCGAACACGTGATGGATTGCGGCAATCGCATCGGCATTGACACTGGCGCTTTTCGCTCGGGTGTGCTTACAGCGCTCGTGCTTGAGGGCGATCAACGGCGGATTTTGCAGGCCCGTACAACCGATGGGGGCGCCGCAGAGGTCTTCCATGGCGACCGGCCTCGCTAACCTCGCGGATCAAGGCGCGGGCGGTTTTCAGATTTCGCTTAGAGGCTGGTGTTCATGAAAATTGCGATGGTGGGGTCAGGCTATGTCGGGCTCGTATCAGGGGCGTGCTTTGCTGATTTCGGGCACGACGTGGTCTGCATCGACAAGGATCAGAGCAAGATCGATCGGCTCCATGCCGGGATCATGCCGATTTACGAGCCGGGCCTTGATGCGCTGGTCGATAGCAATGTGAAGGCCGGGCGCCTGAGCTTCACCACCGATCTGGGTGAGGGCATTGCAGGCGCGGCGGCGATCTTCATCGCGGTCGGCACGCCCAGCCGCCGGGGCGATGGCCACGCCGATCTGACCTTCGTTTACGAGGTCGCTCGCGAAGTTGGCGAGAAGCTGGCCAATGATGCGGTGATCGTCACCAAGTCGACCGTGCCGGTCGGCACGGGTGACGAGGTCGAGCGGATCATCCGCGAGACGGGCACCGCTCACAAGATCTCGGTTGTCTCCAACCCCGAGTTCCTGCGCGAAGGCGCGGCGATCGGCGATTTCAAGCGGCCTGACCGGATCGTGATCGGGGCCGAGGATGACTTCGGGCGCGAAGTCATGCGTGAGGTCTATCGCCCGCTG
>DLGU01000020.1:7137-7442 GCA_002482865.1 Porphyrobacter sp. UBA7686 | reverse complement strand
CCAGAACGACGGTTGTCCTTGCCTTCGTCGATCGGGGCGGCGCGCTTGTCTTCCTTCTTCTTGCCCTTGACCTCTGCGGGCCGCTTGGGCTCGGGGCGCTCAACCGGGGTGAAGCGGCGCGCGGCGGGCACAGCTTCGGCCTTGGCTGCCGTCGCTTCGGTCGCAGGCTCTTCCGCTACGACGGGCGCTTCTGCCGGAGCAGGCGCAGCTTCGGTTGCGGCCACTTCAGGCGCCGAGGCGACCTCAGTGCGCTGACGCTCGGCCTCTTCTTCGGCACGGCGGTTTTCTTCCGCGCGGCGACGCTC
>DLGU01000020.1:5482-7070 GCA_002482865.1 Porphyrobacter sp. UBA7686 | reverse complement strand
TTCTTCCTCGGCTTCGAGCTGGAGGCGCTTCACGCGCTCTTGCGGGGTCTCGCCTGCGGGAGCGGGTCTGGCCGGACGCGGAGCTGGGGTCGGCGCGGGCGTCGGCGCAGGCGCGGCCACAACCGGTTCGGGAGCGGGCGGCGGCGGCGGTGCTGCCGCTTCGCTGCCGGGCTTGCCGAGCACGCGGCGCCGCTTCACCTCGACCACCACCTTGTTGGTGCGGCCGTGGCTGAAGGTCTGCTTGACCTCGCCCGCATCCACCGAGCGCTTGAGGCCCAGAGGTTTGCGGATGCGTTGGTTGTCGTTGTCGTCGCTCATTATCGCTCGTCAGTCCTTCACGTATTCATCAATGTTCGCCGTCCCGCCCTGAGGCTGGTCAGCGTGGCCGGAAGTGTCCCGGCCCGTTTCGTTCGTCGCGCTCGCCCGATCATCCCCGACGTATTGCACCAGCCGGGAAACCGCCTGTAGCACGCGGATTGCGGCGCGCATGTCGCCCGGATGACCGGCGACGCCCAGGTGGACTACGTTGTCGCGGCCCAATGCCACAGACAGCGCGGTGCGGTCCAGAGGCAAGGTCTGCCCGCGCAGGCCGGAGCCTTCGGCATCCGTGCCAACACGCCACGCCTGATCGAGCTTGCGCCGCCCGTCCTCGCTGCTGTCGGCAGCGTGAAGCAGAACGGCAATCCGTCCGCTGCGCGCCTGTTCCTCGATCCGGGCCGAACCCATCACGATATTGCCGCTGCGAAGTTCCAGCCCCAGCCGGTCGCACAGTTGGCGCACCAGCGCGGCTTCGATCATTGCGGGCAAATCGTCAGGAATGGTGAGAGGCGCGCCCTTGAATGCGCGCATCAGTGCCTTTTTGAGATGGCCCTCGGCCAGCGCGGTTTCAAGCGCGGCGCGGGTCACCCCGATCCACGCACCACGCCCTGGCGCCTTGGCACCTGCATCGGGGAGCACCAGCCCGTCGGGCGAAATCGCCAGACGCAACAGCTCATCCCGCGCCGAGGTGTCCCCGGTGAGGATACAGCGCCGCTCGCTCCCCGTCGTGTCGGGAAGCGCCGGCTCAGCGATGTCGGACGTCAGGCGCTCATTGGGTGGAGTCCGCATGGGCGGCCTCCTCGGTCGGTTCATCTTCGAACCAGTGCGCACGCGCGGCCATGATGATTTCGTTGCCCTGCTCTTCCGAGAGGCCATATTCGCCCAGCACACCGCCCTTGTCGGTTTCGCGCTGCGGACGCCGGGTCGGCGGGCCATCGGTGTTGTTGCGGCGACGCGGCGCCTCACGCTTCTTGGCGATCAACTCGTCAGTGGCGAGATCGGCGAGATCGTCGAGCGTCTTGATCCCGGCCTTGCCGAGCGTGACCAGCATCGCTTCGGTAAGGTGCGGGATTTCCGCCAGCGCATCTTCCACGCCAAGACCGCGGCGCACTTCACGGTGCGCGCCTTCCTGACGTTCGAGCGCTTCGAGCGCGCGGCTCTGAAGTTCCTCGGCGAGTTCATCGTCGAAGCCTTCGATGCTGGCGAGTTCGGCGATCTCGACATAGGCCACTTCTTCCAGCTCGGCGAAGCCTTCGGCGACCAGCAGCTG
>DLGU01000020.1:2928-5409 GCA_002482865.1 Porphyrobacter sp. UBA7686 | reverse complement strand
TCCGAGGCTTCTTCCTCGGTCATGATGTCGATCTGGTGACCGGTGAGCTGGCTCGCCAAGCGAACGTTCTGACCGCGGCGACCGATGGCCAGCGACAGCTGATCGTCGGGCACCACCACTTCGATGCGGCCATCATCTTCGTCGAGCACAACGCGGCTGACGGTAGCAGGCTGGAGCGCGTTGACCACGAAGGTCGCGGTGTCTTCCGACCAGGGGATGATGTCGATCTTTTCGCCCTGCAATTCCTGCACGACAGCCTGCACGCGGCTGCCCTTCATGCCGACGCAGGCGCCAACCGGGTCAATGGAGGAATCGCGGCTGATCACACCGATCTTGGCGCGGCTACCCGGGTCACGGGCGGCGGCCTTGATCTCGATGATGTTGTCGTAGATTTCGGGCACTTCCTGCGCGAACAGCTTCTTCATGAAGTCGGGGTGCGCGCGGCTGAGGAAGATCTGCGGACCGCGGTTGTTGCGCTCCACCTTTGTGATAAGCGCACGGACGCGCTCACCGGTACGGGCGGCTTCGCGCGGGATCTGCTGATCGCGGCGGATCACGCCTTCGGCACGGCCAAGGTTGACGATCACGTGGCCGAATTCGACCGACTTGATGACGCCGGTGATGACTTCGCCCTGACGATCCTTGAATTCTTCGAACTGACGCTCGCGCTCGGCATCGCGGACCTTCTGGAAGATCACCTGCTTGGCGGACTGCGCATCGATGCGGCCCAGATCGACCGGGGGCAGCGGATCGACGATGAAGTCGCCGACCTTGGCTCCGGGCTGGAGCTTTTCGCCCTGCTTGATGTCAACCTGCTTGAAGTAGTCTTCGACCTCTTCGACGACCTCGACCACGCGCCACAGCGTCAGATCGCCGGTCAACGGATCGAGCTTGGCGCGAATATCGTTCTCCGCACCATAGCGGTTGCGCGCGGATTTCTGGATCGCCTCTTCCATCGCCTCAATGACGATGGACTTGTCGATCATCTTTTCCGAAGCGACCGCGTTGGCAATCGCAAGCAGTTCAGCCTTGTTGGCGGAAATGGCACTCATCAGTCGTCTGCCTTCTCTGTATCTTCGATGAGTTCGTCAGCCCCACTGGTATCCAGCGGGCGGGTGGCGGCAATCAGCGCATCGGTGAGGACGAGCTTGGCCGTGTGAACCTGATCAAGCGGCAAGCGCACATCGCCCGCCTTCACTTCCGCGACGAGGATCATACCATCCTCAAGCCCGCCGAGCACGCCTTTGTTGACGCGTTGGCCTTCAAAACCCTTGTCCATAACGACGCGGACTTCATGACCGGCCCAGTTGGCGAAGTCCTTCTCGCGGGTAAGCGGACGGTCGATCCCGGGCGAGCTGACCTCGAGGTGGTAGGCCCCTTCGATCAGTTCCTCGCCCGCTGCTTCAGCCGCATCGATCACGTCCGAAACCCGGCGCGACAGCGCAGCGCACTGGTCGATCACAAGTTGCCCTGTCGCGGGATCTTCGGCCATGATCTGCAAGGCCATCCCGCCATCACCGGCTTCAGACGGCAGCATCGCGACGCGCACCAGTTCGAAACCCAGGGCGGTCGCCTCGGGTTCGATCAACTGGGTCAGACGCGCGATATCGGCCATTCATGCTCCATACGAGTCGGCATTGCAGAAACGGCGTGTGGGGCCGGCCCCCGGAGGCGCCAGCATCCAAACCTTGTCTCGACAATGCCGGGATTGGCGGTGCAACTAATCGCTGACACCCGATTTGGCAAGAGCGAACCGTGCGGGCGCGGCGCGCGCCCGGTTGGGCCAGAGTTCAGCTCGTCCGATCGTCGTCGGTGTCGCCCGTGACCCACTTGCGCGCCATCTCTACCAGCGCACGCCGCTCGCGATCCTCGAAGTTTTCGTGATAGCGCCGGGTCTCCAGCACGACCGTATCGGTCAGCGGTTCGTCAAAGGCGATCGCGTTGATGCCGAATTCGCTGCGGCTAATGATGCCGAAATGGTCGATCACGCCGCAACGCAAGATCGCGCCCTCGCCCTCGCGCATGGCATCAAGGATCGCGACTTGTGCGCCCGTGCGCGACAGGTTGAGAAGAATGCAGAGGTGAGACCTTTCAACCGCGATCAATTGCGCGGGCAGGCTTAGTCGCAGCCGTGGAGCCAAACGCCGACCCACCATCGGGATGGCCGGTTCGTCCTTTGGCTCAGGCGCCGGGTCCACCATCCCCTCACCCCGCAAATATGCGGCTACCATTGGCCCGATTGGCTTCCCGACCGGCGACTCGGCAGCAATGTTTTGCGTCCCCAACTGCGGTTTACGCGAGGTTGGTGTCGCAGGCAAAGGGTGACTGGGGATGGCGGAAAGATCGGGTCGCATGTCAATGCAAACCGGCGCGGCGCACGATAACCGTCTGACCTGCAGAAGGTTGCCGTTGAGCGCTATCGGCCAAGAAATGTTCGGAAAGCAATTGCATCGTGATCTGCCGCCTTGAACAAGATCACCG
>DLGU01000020.1:0-2883 GCA_002482865.1 Porphyrobacter sp. UBA7686 | reverse complement strand
AGGGAATGCTTGCGAATGCAATGGCGCAGTTGATCGTAAGTAAGGCCTAGTGCGCGGGCGGTCTGGCGCTGGTTCCAGCGATGTTTTCCCAACGCATGGGCCAGGATCGCCCGCTCATGCGCGTCGACCGCGGCGCGCAGATCCTCGATGCTGTCGAAACTGGGCGCGGCGCCTGCCACCGGCGCAGCGCCGGACGCAGCGCTGGCAGATCCCGCTCCTGATGCTTGCGTCTGGCTGCGCCGGTGTTCGGGAGGACGCGGGCGCCACGGGCTGTCGAAGGGGTCGAACTGCACGTGGGCGATGGCCATGTCCGGCGCGTCCCAGCGATAGACCGCCCGCTCGATTACATTACGCAGCTCACGGACATTGCCGGGCCAGGGATGATCCTCGAGCGCGTCCATCACGTGCGGCGCGAACCCCGGCCAGCGCTCCCAGTCCAGTTCGGCCGCCATGCGCCGCCCGAAATATTCGGCCAGGACGCCGATATCGCCCTCACGCACCCGCAAAGGCGGCAAGGTGATAACTTCGAAGCTCAGCCGGTCGAGCAGGTCGGCGCGGAACTCGCCGCTTGCTGCGAGCGCGGGCAGATCATCATTGGTCGCCGCCACGATCCGCACATCGACCCGGATCGGGCGCGAGGCACCGATGCGGGTGATCTCCCCATATTCGACCGCGCGCAGCAATCGCTCCTGCGCGCCCATCGACAGAGTGCCGAGCTCGTCAAGGAACAGCGTCCCGCGGTCCGCCTCCTCGAACCGACCCACGCGAGTCTTGGTCGCACCGGTAAAGGCGCCTGCTTCATGCCCGAACAGCTCGGCCTCGATCAGCGTTTCGGGAAGCGCGGCGCAGTTCATCGTCACCAGCGGCTCGTCCCAGCGGCTCGACAGGCGGTGAAGGCGTTCGGCGATCAATTCTTTACCCGTACCGCGCTCACCGATCACCAGCACGGGACGGTTCATCGCGGCTGCGCGGCTGGCGCGCTCGACCGCGTCGAGAAAGGCCCCTGACTGACCGATGAACTGGCTTTCGAGCTTCACATCCAAACTATAGTGAAAAACACCAATGCTTGGCAATACAGACCAACGCTCCCAGAGTGCGGCACATCAAAAACCTCGCAATTCCGCCGTTTTCGCGGTTTGGCACGGCGGTTGCAAAATACCGAGCAACACCACGCATACCACTTGGGAGGCTCACTATGATCGACCGCAACGCCGCAAACGCCCGTTCCTCGGACAGCTTCTGGAACACGAAGCTCGGTCAGGCAGCAATGGCCAGCATCGCCGCGATGGTGATGATGATCGCGCTGTCGTCGCAGATCCAGCCCAGCGCCGCCCATGCCGCTCCGATCTCTCACCCCGCTGCCGAATCCGGCGCGATGATCGAGATTGCTTAAGGTGGGCGACCCCTTTGACCCCCTCGGGCCGGAACGCCCCATGCAGGATGTCCCCCCTGCCGATGCTGACCGCACCGCGAAGCCCACGCGCGCTGCCTTCGACAGCGATGTTCCGGCCCAACCCTCCCGCCTGCTTTCGGCCACGCGTCTGTCGCGGCTTGATGAGGAAATCGAAGCCTTGCGCCGCAGCCCCACCCCGACGCAATCTCGCCGGGCAACTGCCGACCAGGAGCACGACCGAGTCGCTCCCCTGGACCGGGTCAATTCGTTTCTCGATGGAGTAGCCTTCATGGGCATTTTCAGCCGCACTCGCGACATTATTGCCGCCAATTTCAATGACATGCTTGACAAGGCGGATGACCCGTCGAAGATGATCCGCATGATTATCCTCGAAATGGAGGAAACCCTCGTCGAAGTCCGCGCCAGCGCGGCGCGCACCATTGCTGACCAGAAGGAAATGCATCGCCACTGCATGAAGCTCGACCGGCTCCAGGCCGACTGGGGCGAGAAAGCGCAGCTGGCGCTGAGCAAAGACCGCGAAGACCTCGCCCGCGCCGCTCTGGTCGAAAGGAAGAAGGCCGGCGACATGGCCGACCAACTCAAGAGCGAAATCGCCGTCCTCGACGACGCCCTGCGCGCCTACGAGGAAGATATCGCCAAGCTGCAGCACCGTCTGCGTGAAGCCCGCAGCCGCCAGACCGCGATCGCCGCGCGCCTCGAAAGCGCCGAGAACCGCGTCAAGCTGCGCACGCTGATGAGCACCGAACGCACCGATGAAGCGCTCGCCCGCTTCGACCAGTTGGAACGCCGGGTCGATTACGCCGAAGGCCGCGCCGACGCGCTCCGGATCGCCGAGGACGGCCCGCCGAGCCTTGCCGATGAAATCGCCGCCCTCGCCGGGTCGGACGCGATTGATGACGAACTGGCCGCGATGAAGAAAGCGCTTGGCAAAACCGACGACAGCAAGGGGGAATAAGTCATGGATTTCGAAGTCATTCTTGTCGTCGCGATGCTGTTCATCGGTCTGCCCTGGGTCATCCTGCATTACATGACCAAGTGGAAGACTGCCGCCACGATCACCGTCGATGACGAAGTGCTGCTGGAGGAACTCTACAACCTCGCCAAGCGGCTCGATGAACGGATGGACACGGTCGAACGTCTGGTCGCCAGCGACGACCCCGGTTTCACCCCCGCCCGCCGCCTGATCGCCGATCAGGAACAAGACAACCAGCAACTGCGCGAATTGGAAGCGCTGATCGCCGAGAAGAAGGGAACCCGCGCATGAACAGCCCCCGCACCACGCTCTACCGTGACAAGCACAATGCCAAGCTGATGGGCGTGTGCTCCGGCATCGCCGACTACACCGGGGTGAACGTCTTCTGGGTCCGCATGGCCGCGTTCTTCTCGATGTTCATCACCGGCGGCTGGTCGATCCTGGCCTATTTCGTGGCGGGTTTCATCCTCAACAAGAAGCCGCCGCATCTCTACCG
>DLGU01000076.1:10272-13641 GCA_002482865.1 Porphyrobacter sp. UBA7686 | reverse complement strand
CCCGCTCCGCCAAGCGTGAAAGTCAGCGCCGGGTTAGCCTCGCCATAGATCCGGCTGAAGTTGTCAGCCGAGATCGTCAGTCCGCGCGGGGTGATCGTCAGTTGGCCGTCCACAAAGGTCAGCGCGTAATTGGAACTGGCCGCCAGCGTGCCTTGCGTGATCGCGATGTTGCCGACGGGGGTGGTCACGTCAGCCGTAGTCGCCAGCGCGCCCGTCAGCTGGTCGCCGTTCACCAGCCCCAAATCGCCGACTGTGAAGGTCAGCGCCGGGTTGGCGTTGCCATAGACCCGGCCGAGATTGTTCGCTGTCACTGTAATGGGACGCGGCGCGATCGTCAGCTGGCCGGAGTTGAAGGTGAACTGGTACCCCTGCTCGCTCAGCAACGATCCCTGCGCCGCGTTAATGGCGAACAGGCCGACATTGGAGGTGCTATCGGCCAAGGTCGTCAGCAGCGGCACGCCGGACAGGTCCGCAACGCCGTCTCCCGGCAGGAAGCCGGTGACGCTGGCGCTGAGCGCCGGGTCCACACTGCCATAGAAGCGGGTGAGATCATTCGCTGTCACGGTCAGGACTGGCACGATCCGGAAGGCCGCAAAATTGCCCCCCGGATTCAGCGCATCATAGGCCGCCTCGTTTGCGACGCTGTAGCGGCGTGCATAATTGCCGAAGGAGCCGATCTGCGATCCAGTGGGCGTCGCAGCGAAGATACCGTAGTGCCCGCCACCGGTCAGGATTAAACCGGCATCGCCATTGAGGTTGGTGACCTCGCCATTGAGCGAGGCAAGGTCGATCGCGCGTCCGGTGCCCGAAGCGGTCAGGACGCCCGAGCCGATCACCGCAATGTCGCTGCCGGGTGTGGCGCCGAAGTTGCGCGCGTCGATCTGTCCAGCGGTGATATTCGCCAGCGTGATGGCACCGCTCTCTTGTCCGGGGACGCCGCCACCATCGAACATGCGCAGCGTCACCGTGCCAGTGCCAGCATTGATCGAGCTGCCCTGTGCCATCGTGATGGCCGCCGGACCGGCGGGACCCGGGGGAGGAGGGAGCGTTCCGGCAAGATTGGCCAACAGGTCGACCGTGCCATTGCCCACTGCAAGATTGGCATCGAGCAGGATCGAGCGACCCGCATTGATGCTGATCGATTGCCCGCCAAGACTGATCCCGCCGCTATTGTCGTCGGTGATCTCGATCCCGCCGCGCGAGGTCACCGTAATTGCCGTGGTGGTGGCGGCGACAGGCTGGCTGCCGATGATCGATCCGGCCCCGGTGATGATCTGGATATCGTCATAGGCCGAGACATCGAGCTGGCCCGCCACATTCAGATTGCCGCCTTGGGCGATCAACTGCGATGCTGGCGGATCGCCGATGATCGCATCGCCCAGCGCCGTGACCAGCATGGTGCCGGCATTGACGTTACCGCCGCCAAGATCGACCAGGAACCGGCCCGCGGCATTGGCCTGCGTGCCGGGGCTAGCCCCGCTCGCATCGGCGGCTATGGTGAGCACGGCGGTGTTGATCACCGCTTGGCTGCCAGCAGCACCCTGAAGCAACGTGCCACCCGCAGCCGCGCTGCCGCCGCTGGAGGTCTGGGCATTGCTGCTGATGCTGATCAGGTTCGTATCGACCTGGGTTGCACCGCTATATTCAAGGCGCGTGGACCCGCCATTGGCAGTCCCGCCTGTCTGGCCTGCATCGGAGGCCTCCGCGAAGGCGCGCGCCTCGATAGAGAGCTGGCCCACATCAAGGGTCGAATTCGCCAGGTTCAACGATGCTCTGCCGCTTGAGGCGTTGCCGGTGATTTCCCCTGCACCGCCATTGGCTTGCGAGCGCACCCGCAGGACGCCAGGCAGCCCGACAGCGCTGGTGACGATGTTGAGGGTGGAGTCCGTCACCACCACATCGGCATCGCCGCTGGTTGCCGTACCGCCTGTTCCATTGGTCGCCGCGGCCCCGCCAACCGCATCAACCGCGATGACATTCTGGCCGATCAGGCCGATATTCGAGCCGGTAATCGCAACCGTCATGTTCGCTCCGATCGCGTTGCCGCCGGTCCCGCCAGTGCCGGTCGCAGCGCCGCCTAGCGCGGTTGCGATGAATTCGAAGTTGCCACCGGTAACGGTGCTGTCGGTGATGGTGATCGTGGCCGGTGTGGAGCGCGCATTGCCGCCCGCCACATCGCCTGCGCCGCCTTGATTGGTCCCGCCAACCGAAATGCCTGACTGGCCGCTCGCATTGGGCAGGAAGTTGATCGTCGCCTGATCGGCGGTGAAGCTGACCAGCCCGCCTTCACTGCTCTCGAAGGCATCCCCGCCGATGCGGCCCGTGCCGCCGGTCGCTTGATCGACCACCACCGTCCGACCGACGATGTTGAGCGTCGCCCCCAGCACTTCAAGCGTGCTGCGGCCACCGAAGCCGTCACCGCCGTTGCCGGTGCCCGAGCCATTGCCGCCAACGCCGCCGGCCACGCCGCCAAGCAGCTCCAGCGTTGCCGTGCCGCCATTCAGTACCCGGATCTGGCGATTGCCGCCTCTGGCGTTACCGCCGCTGATGTTGTTGCTGGCCAGCAGGCTCGACCCGCCTTCGGCAAACGCCGAAAACAGCGTCTCACCCATGGTCATGGTGCCGCCGTCGACTTCGATCAGGCCTGTGCCGCCGGAGGCCGCGCCGCCAGTGCCGCCGTCCGCCAGCGAGCCGCCACCCAACCCGCGCGCGAGCAGCCGGTTGAACCCGCCACTGCCCGGATCATTGTTGGGGTTGGCGGGCAAGGCCATCGACCCGCCTTGTGCTGCACGCAGCACAATCGCACCGCCATTGCCCGCGCCGCCGATACCGGTGCCGCCTGTGGTAATGCCTCCAATCCCGAGCGCAGCGACAATCGCGCCGCCGTTGAGGGAGTCGGCAAAGATGTTGAAATCAAAATTGCGCTCGACGATCAGGCTGCTGCCCGAGCCCAAGCTGCGCAGTTCGGCAGAACCCCCGAACCCAGCCCCGCCGACATAGGCAACCTGATCACCCTCGCTCTCGCCGCCGCGCCCGCTGGCGGTCACCTGAAGGGAGCCGAAGCGCACCACACTGGCCGCTTGCGCCTGCGCATAGGCAACCCCGCCGCGTCCAGTGCCACCGATCCCACCCTCATCCGGTGTGCCGCCGACGCCGTTGGCAAGGATCGCGGTGTTGCCCGAAAAGGTCCCGCTACCCTGCGTGCCGCTGGTCACCGCGATGTAGGCCGTGCCGCCCGTGCCGTTACCGGCATCGCCGGTCTGAGCAGAACCGCCCGCGCCATTCGCCTCGACGATCGTGTCGCCCGAAACCGTGACGCTGATGCCCTGCAATGCGATGGCCGCTTCACCGCCGAGGCCAAGGCCGCCC
>DLGU01000076.1:5809-10174 GCA_002482865.1 Porphyrobacter sp. UBA7686 | reverse complement strand
GAGCCGAAGGCTTCGAGCGAAATCTGATTGGCGGTCACGTCACCCGCTCGCACGCTCAGCGCCGCAGAGCCGCCGGTGCCATTGCCGCCCGCGCCGGTCGCAAAACCGAAGTCCGCACCGCCACCACTTCCGCCAGTACCGTTGGCGGATGCCACCACGTCACCGAAGATGGCGGCTCCCTGACCGACCGACCCGTTCAGCCCAAACAATTCCAAGCCAGTCTGCGCCAGTCCGCCAAACCCGTCGCCGCCGCGCCCGCCGTTGATCAGTGAGACAGCAGCCCCGCCCTGGCCGCCAGTTCCCGTGGCCAGGAGCAGCGCGCTTCCGGTTACCGTGAGGTTGCCCCTGTCTCCACCAGCGAGAATGAAAGCGCCGTTGGTAAAGGACGGATCGGCCTGATTGGGAGCTACACCATCCCCGCCAATGCCATCGCCCCCGCGCCCGGGGGCAATCGCCGCCCCATTGGTCTGCCCGCCGCCACCGCCCGTGCCTTGCGCGAACACGCTGGCATCGCCGCCGATGGTGAGCGTAGCATTCTGTGTCAGCGTGCCGTTGGCCTGGAAAAACGCATTACCGCCCCGGCCAATCCCGCCATTGCCGCCGAACCCGAATGTCGCGTTGCCGCCAATACCGTCGCTTGTCGCCTGAGCGCGGCCAAGCACGGTGACCGTGCCGATTTCGGCGATCACTCCGGCAATCCCCCCGGACCCGTCGCCGCCGTTAAGCCCGGCGCCGCCCTCACCGCGCGCGTCGGCCCGGAAGCTGGCGTCGATTGTTCCGCCGATGGCGATCGTACCGCCGGAGAAAGTCGTCGCCGAAGCACGGCCGCCTAACCCGACGCCGCCAGTGCCACTACCATTGGCGCCGCCGAACCCTTGTGCGTCGACCTGCATGCGCCCAGTGATGGTGATCAGGCCTGGCCCGTTGATCGTGGCCGCAGCCGTCCCGGCATCGCCAATCGAACCAGCCCCGGCGCTGTTCGAAGAACCGCCGCGGGCGTTCGCATTGGCCTCGACTTCGCCGCCGATGGTCAGGGTGCCGCCGCCGCCAGCCACGGTCATAAACGCTTGCCCACCATAGGCGTTCGACACAGTCGAGAGGCTGACCAGCGAACCTTCTGCCGCGATAGCCTCAGCAAATAGGTTGAGCTTCTGCGCAATATCGACAGAGCCGCCCTGACTTGCCGCAAGCTGCGCCAGCCCGCCGCGGGCTTCGGCGCCCACTACGGCGCCCGAGGTTGTGGTAGCGAGCCCGCGCGCCTTGATGGTCGCGTCCCCGGCGATACTGATATTGCCGCCAGCCGCATTGACCACCGCCGAACCGGCGATGGCCCTGCCTGCTGTCAGATTGACGGGATCAAATCCGCCGAAGGCATCGGCCGTCACCAGCGCGCTGCCGGAGATGGTCACATCACTGCCGACCCCGGCAAGGATCAGCGACGACCCACCTTGCGCATTGATCGCATCAAGCAATTGCGGGTTGGGGTCGCTCTCACCGTAATCGCGCGAGTCGACCAGCGCATCGCCAGTGACGGTGAAACCCTGCCCGTTTTGCGCGATCAGTTCGGCATTCTGGCGGCCGACGAGCAGCAGATTGCCGGCGACCGAACTTGCGATATCAAAAGATGTTGCCTGCACCCGGTGGGTGCCGATCGCCAGCAGGCTGCTGCTCGCGATGAAATCATCGATGAAGATATCGGCGCGCACATCACTCAGCTCGGAATTGCCGTTGAAGGTCGCCGCGATCCCGTTGCTGATGGTGTCGCCGTTCACAGAGCGGCCGGACACGTTGTAGTTGGCAGACAGGATGATTTCGCCATTGACGATACTGGCGCCCTGCGCGGGATCGAAGCCAAGATTGCCGCTGAACAGCATACTGATCGGGTCAGCACCGGCGCGGGCGACGCCGTAGATCATGTGATTGTCGCCCGACCCGGTGCTCGACGGGCCGCCGACATTGCCGTTGACCGTCACCACCTCGCCGGACGCCGCCGTGCCGACAGGGACCAAGATGCTGAACAGCCCGTTCGAGAAGCCGAGATTGACCACCTCTCCCGCGACATAGGCATGGCTGCCGTTGATCCGCGCCGTGCCCAGCATTTCGATATCGGCCGCGACCACCGCGAAATAGGCGTTTTCCGGCGTCGCCAGAATCTGAGCGCCGGGATTGATCTGGACACGCGCGGTCGATCCTGCGGCGCCCGTGAAGGTCGCAATGCCGCCTTGCCCGAAAGCCTCGAAGTCGCCCGGCTGGATGTCCAGCGTGGTCAGCAGCAGACTGCCGACATCGAAGGTTGCGGTGCCGCCGATCAGGATCCCGGTCGGCGAATAGAAGGCAACCGTCCCGGCCGGTGTGCTCCCGCTAATTTGGTCGACGAAACGCGACAGGACCGTGCCATTAATCGTCAAAACGTTGCCGTTGGCGGTCGGCAGAATCCGGTTCAAAACCGCAAAGTTTGGCGTCTGAAAGTTGCGGAACAAGGCGCTGGCATCTTCACGGATGAAATCCAGGGCGTCGCCATTGTTATCCTCGTTCGGCGACCAGTCGATCACCACCGTCGGCGTGAACAGATCGACCGTCGTGTTGGTCGGCCCGGTATCGACGATGTTCGCCGCACCGAACACGACGGTACCGTCTGCAAGAATGCCCTGTGCTTCGGCCCGGGTGGGAAGCAACAGCGCCAGCGCCAGCGCGGCACTGCCGCAGCCGAGCAAGAGCTGCGAACGCTTGGCATGAGGATGGCGGCTCCGGGTCGCACTGGTCATCTCAATATCTCCACGGCAGCAGGCGGGCAGTGAGCGTGAACATGAAGCGGACATCGCCGCGGTCTGCGGCAAGATCGGGCCGCTGGAGCGGCACCGCGATCAGAAAATCGCTCTGGACTCCCGGCGCCCAGCTGACGCGCAGGCCCCCACCTGCCGACCACAGCCGGTCGGGATTGGTGGGGGAGCGGCTGGGGTCTTCATTCCAGACGTAGGCGACATCGGTGAACAGATAGGGCTGGTAGGCAAGCCCGCCAGCGGTCTTGGAGACGAGCGAGCCGTAGCGCATTTCGAACGCGCTCATGATCCCGCTATCGCCCAGCACCGCGCCCGGATCATAACCGCGCCCGATCGAGAAACTGCCGCCTGCGATTTCCTCGAATGCGGGCAGCGGATCGTTGGTGATTTGCGCTTGGGTATCGAGCGCGAAGGTCACCTTCGGGGTGGGGCGATATTCGAAATCGGCATTGATCCGCACCAGCAGCGGCGTGGGGTCCGCCTCGATCCGGCTCGGCGGAACAGCCGCGCCAATGAGGCAGCCGAGCAGATTGGGACGGCAGTCCGGGCTGGTATTGAACACATCGAGCCCGTGGCGCGCTTCGATGCCGTAGCGCAGTTGCAGCTTGGGCTCGTACGGGGAATAGCCGCCCGCGCGCAGGACGGATTGCTGGTCGGTCCATTCGCCCGCCAGCCGGGCATAGACCATCCGCACCCGGTCATCGGTCAGACCGAACTTGTTCAGCTCCACTTCCTGATCGACATAATCGAAGCCGACATCGGCAAACAGGCTGTGGCCGCGCGTGCGCACCAGCGGATAGCTGGCGAACAGGCTGGCAAAGATGGTTTCAGATTCGACATCGAACCCGGCCAGCCCGACGGCGGGGTTGGAGGTGCTGAAAGTGAACTGCCCGCCCAACCGCAGGCCCTCGCTACCGACACGGAAGTCGTGCCCGATCTGGACGGTCTGCTGCTCGGTAAACTCCAGCGTACTGAACAAGGCCACCGTGGTCCGGTCGCCCAGTCCCGTCAGATCATAAAGCTCGCCGCGCAGGGTTCCGCCGAACCGGCCGATCGATTTGGAACCGAAGTTCTGCACGTTGAAATCAACCACGCCGCGCTGGCGCAGAACCGCGATTTCTCCCACCAGATCGCCCGGCGCGCCTCCCGCCGCCGGCCGCAATGACAGGCGGACATCAAGACCGGGTACATCATCGGCGAGCAGCAGATAACGCTCGGCCGCGTTGGTGTTGAACACGTCTTGCTGCGTGAGCTTTTCGAGATAGCCCGCCACCAGCTTTTCCGAAGGCCCGGCATCGCCGCGCACTCGCACCGCTGTCAGTCGCCCGAACACCACATTGAAATCGGGGATGTTGTCGGCAAGGTTCTGTTCGGGGATTTCGACTGTGGCGAGATAGCCCTGACGGCGCAGGATCGCATTGGCTTCGGCGCGAATGTCGCACAGCACCGACACGGGCAGTTCTCGCCCGAGATAGTCGGCATAGGCGCTCTCAAGCGAGAGGCCCGGCACTCGGTCCAGCCCGTTGAACTGCGCGCCGGCAACCGTGAACTTGATCCCGGCAAACTCAGGTCGGTCGAGCGCGCA
>DLGU01000076.1:5169-5690 GCA_002482865.1 Porphyrobacter sp. UBA7686 | reverse complement strand
CCCGGTGGCCAAAGCCACGGCTGACACGAGAACGCGCAGGCCGACCGAGCGCAAAGCGCGATGATGCCGAGCGCGCCCTTTCGAACAGACGGCGGACTGCACCTGATGCAGGCAGATATGAGCGTGCGACAAGGTCCCCCCCAAAAGCTCACGCTCGGGCATGCGCTATGCGCGCGCTCGCGGCGTTGTGCCTTTCCCCATGGTCCACACGCCAACAGCTAATGTCGCCGGTGAACCTACGACCCCTCGTAGGCAGGGAGACTACTCCGGCCCACCGCAAACACAAGCGCGCAAAGGCATGCACGGGCGCTTGCGGGACACTTTGTCGCGTTTGAGCAACTTTCGCAGGCGCAACCAGCGCCGTGCAGGGAGCTTAAGGGGAGAAATCGTCAGCCCGCAGCCGCGAGCATCACCTTGGCAGAGGCTCCTGAAACGGCACCAGGCTCAACCGGCAGCTTGGCCGGACGGGCAGCGCCGGGATAGGCTTGTCCCAGCACACCGAGCGCTTCGGTGATGCGGGC
>DLGU01000076.1:3325-5045 GCA_002482865.1 Porphyrobacter sp. UBA7686 | reverse complement strand
TTGGGCAGGGTGCGATACATCGCGCTCGCCCGCTCGATCTGGTCGGCGATGATGCCGGTCGCGACCTTTGCCGACGTGGCGTCCGACTTGGGAGCCTTCTGGGCGGCACCCCGCAGCGCGGCGATGATCGCGTCATAGGCCTTGCCGACTTCGGCAACGCTCTTGCCATCATTGGCGGCGAGCGATGCTGCCGTGAACAGCTCCTTGAAATCTGTGACGCCCAGCTTGGCGAAGACCGGGTCCATATCGACCAGCACCTCGCTCACCGGGTGAGCGAACATTTCGGCGGCTGCTTCCTTCTTGCCCGCCGCATAGGCATCGCGCGCAGCAACGACATGCGCTTCGGCGACCGCGAGCGCGATCCCGTAAGCGACCGGATCACCTGCCGCATCGGAGACGGCAACGCCGCCCTCGCCCTCGCCGCCAGCCGCCTCGCCGCCGGCGCCTTCGCCCGCGCCGCTGCCGCCTTCACCTTCTCCAGCGGTCGCAGCCGTTTCGCCGCCCGCCGCGCCAGTCGCAGCGCCCTCACCGCCAGCTTCGCCGCCGCACGCCGCCAGGAGCCCACCGGCAAGTGCAGTGCCAAGGCCAAGCTGGGTCCAGAGTTTGAGCGTGCTGTTCATGGAAAGCGGTGTCCTTCAGGCCGGAGATATGTCGCGGCCTCATGGCCCAGATGATAATGGTTCGCAAGAGACTTTCGCACCGGGAGTCTTGCCAGCGCTCAGGACAGGGCTTAGAGACATGATACAACGTCTCATTTATCGCTGCACAGGGTCATCACCATTTATGGCAACGCTGCTCGCTCCCATGTCCCGGATATCCGCAAGCCCAGAGGTGCTGCACGCTATCGGGGAGCCCCACTGCAACCTTGCGATCTGGCAGCGAACGCCCTTTGCGGACTTTGGGCCGCTGGTCGAAGGTACGCCGCAGGACCTGCGCTTCACCTGCGATGTGGAAGGCCTGCCCGCGCTGCTGGCCGAGGGGTTCAAGCAAGGCGGGTTTGGCGGCAGCGCAGCCCTGCACCGCGCGCTGGTTGAGGACGCCGCCCGGCTCGCCGAGCTGTTCTGCACCGCAATGGACCTTGCCAAGCTGGAGCTACGGCTTGAAGTCGTGCGCACGGATTCCTGCCGCAAGTTCCACGCCGATTACGTCACCGCCCGGCTGATCACGACCTATGTCGGTGAAGGCACTGATTGGCTGGACGAAGATGATGCCAGCCGTGTCGCCGCTGGCGAAACGCCCCGGCATATCAACCGCCTCGCCCCCTTCGATATCGGCCTGTTCAAGGGCAAGCTCGCGACCGAGCGCCCTGCGATCCACCGCTCACCGCCGATAGCCGGGACGGGCGCCGCGCGGCTGTTGCTGGTGCTCAACCCGGCGAGCAAGTCAATCGCCGATGGGGCCGATTCGGGTCTTTCGCCGCCTCCGCATCTGGCCTAACAGCCCCCCATGCGCCCGCGGGCGCGATCCACTCCGATGGCCGCCGCTGCCTTGGTGCGCGCGGCCCATCGCTCGCAAGAGGTATCTGCTCAATGAAGAAGTTCCTGCTCGCCGGGGTCTCCGCCCTCATGATCGCCGCTCCTGCCGCCGTTCAAGCCGACGAAGGCATGTGGCTGCCGAGCCAGACCGGTGCCATCGCCGATGCAATGAAAGCCGCCGGGCTTGAACTCGACGCCAAGACCCTCGGCGATCTGCAACGCCCGCCGCTGACCGCGATTGCCTC
>DLGU01000076.1:0-3243 GCA_002482865.1 Porphyrobacter sp. UBA7686 | reverse complement strand
TCGCCCGAGAATGATTACCTCACCAACGGCTTCCTTGCGAAGACGCTGGGCGACGAGCTTCCCGCCGCTCCCGGCAGTCGGGTTTACGTGATCGAAGACCTGCGCGATGTCTCCAAGGACATGCTCAAGGGCGCCGACAAGCTCGAAGGCCGCGCGCGCTATGACCGTCTGCAAGCCAACCGCACCGCGCTGATCGAAGCGTGCGAAAAGCAGGCCAATCGCCGCTGCGACGTGCGCGCCTATTTCGGCGGGCAGCAATACTGGCTCCAGCAGCAGCTTGAGATCAAGGACGTGCGCCTCGTCTATGCTCCCGCTGCGGGCGTCGGCAATTTCGGCGGCGAAAAGGATAACTGGATGTGGCCGCGCCACACCGGCGACTTCTCGTTCTACCGCGCTTACGTGGCCCCCGATGGCTCGTCGGCTGCGTTCAGCAAGGACAACGTGCCGTTCAAGCCCAAGGCCTGGCTGCCGATCGCCAAGGATGGCGTGAAGGAAGGCGACTTCATCATGGTCGCAGGCTTCCCCGGCACCACGGAGCGTCTGCGCTCGGCTGAAGAAGCGCGCTTCTATTACGAGGAACTCTACCCCTACCAGCAGAAGGGTCTGACCGAATATGGCGACCTGATCGACGCGCTGACCGCAGGCAACCAGGCGGCCACGATCGCCTATGCCGCCACGCTGCAGGGCGTGGAAAACTACGAGAAGAAGATCGCGGGCCAGATGGCGGGCGCGGATGCCATCTCGTTGGTCGAAAAGAAGCAAGCCGAAGAAGCTGGCTTCCGCGCGTGGATCAAGGCTGATCCCAAGCGCGAGGCGCAGTACGGCCCGGCGCTGGCCGAGCTCGACACGCTGATCGCGACGAACAACGCCGAAGCGCTGGCCGATGCCAAGCGCGGGATGCTCGGCCGCGGGCAGCTTTATGGTGCGGCTCGCCAGCTCTATCGCTGGGCCAACGAACAGGCCAAGCCCGACAAGCAGCGCGAACCCGGCTATCAGGAACGTGACCGCGCCTTCATGACGCAAGGGATGCAGCGGATCGAGCGGCGCTATGTTGCCGAGATCGACAAGGCGATCTGGGAAGACGGCATTGCCGAATACCGCACCCTGCCCGCCGAACAGCGCAGCGCCAGCTTCGATGCCTTCATGGAGGGCCGCGACCTCGCCTCGTTCTATGCCGCGACCGAACTCGGCAACACCGCCAAGCGGATGGAGTGGATGGGCAAGTCTCCCGCCGACTTCAAGGCGTCGAACGATCCCTTCATCCAGCTGGCAGTCGCCACCTATGACGAAGCGATGGCCACCGAAGCGGAAGAAAAGGCCCGCTCGGGCGAGGTGCAGAAGGCCCGTTCCAAGGTCATGGAAGCGCGCCTTGCCTATGCCGCATCGCAGGGCAAGACCATGTACCCCGACGCCAACGGCTCGCTGCGCTTCACCTATGGCAAGGTGACGGGCAAGGCGGTTGACGGTCAGGTGTGGACGCCGTTCACTACCGCCGAAGGCATCGTGGCCAAACACACCGGCCGCGGCGAATTCGATGCGCCGGACAAGATGGTCGAGCTGATCAAGGCCAAGGATTACGGCCGCTGGGCCGCGCCGGAGCTGGGCACGCTGCCGGTCGATTACCTCTCGACCGTCGACATCACGAATGGCAACTCGGGCTCCTCAACGCTGAATGCGCGCGGCGAGTTCGTGGGCCTTGCGTTTGATGGCACGATCGAAGGCGTGGTCAGCGACTGGATGTATGATGCGAAGATCAACCGCACCATCCACGTCGACAGCCGCTTCATGCTGTGGACCATGGAAAAGGTCGACGGCGCGGACCGTCTGCTTAAGGAAATGGGCGTCACCGCCCAATAAGCCCCGCGCAGGCGCAAAATCTGAATAAGTATGCGGCGCGTGGGTTTTCCGCGCGCCGCCTGCTATTGCCTCCCCTGCGCTTGCATTGAGACGGGGAGAGTATGATGCACGAAGTGGTGGTGGTCGACATCGGCGGCACCCATGCCCGGTTCGCGATTGCCCGCATCGGCGATGACGGGGCTATCGCACTCGATGCACCCGACACGCTCCACACCGCCGATCACGCCAGCTTCCAGACGGCATGGCAGCATTTCCGCGAATTGCGCGGCGGCACCCTGCCCGCGGCCGTCAGTATGGCGATAGCTGGGCCGGTCGGAAGCCCGGGCAACCTCAATCCGGTGATCCGCTTCACCAACAACCCGTGGATCATCCGCCCTGCGCTCATAAACGAAAAGCTGGGGGTGGAACGCTACACCCTCGTCAATGATTTCGCCGCCGTGGCCCATGCCGTGGCGCGGGCGGATGACAGCCAGTTTCTGCATCTGGCCGGCCCCGATGCCCCGCTGGGCCGCGAAGGCACGATCAGCGTAATAGGCCCCGGCACCGGCCTGGGCGTCGCGCACCTCTATCGCTCAGGCGGTTCCTACCGCGTGCAGGCGACCGAGGGCGGGCATATCGACTTTGCCCCGCTCGACTCCATCGAGGATGCGATCCTTGCCCGGTTGCGCCAGCGCCACATCCGTGTCTCGGCGGAACGGGTCGTGGCCGGCCCCGCCATTGTCGACATCTATCAGGCGCTCGCTGCGATGGAGCACCGCACTGTGCCCGAACGTGACGCCATCGAAATCTGGGGCCTTGGCACCAGCGGCGAAGACAGCCTTGCCGCCGCCGCCGTAGACCGGTTCTGCCTGTCGCTAGGGTCGGTCGCGGGCGATCTTGCCCTGGCCCAGGGTGGCTTTGCCGGGGTCGTGATTGCGGGTGGCCTTGGCTACCGCATCCGCAACACGCTGCTGTCGTCGGGCTTCGGATCACGCTTCAAGGCCAAGGGGCGGTTCGAAAGCCTGATGGCGAACATCCCGGTCAAACTGATCGTCCACCCGCAACCCGGCCTGTTCGGCGCGGCGGCAGCCTTCGCGTCCGAGCACGCATGAAGACCGTTGCCGCTCTCGAAGCCCGCCTGGGCGAATTGCACCAGCGCACAAGGGAAACACCGCTGTTCAACCCGGTGTTCCAGCTGTCGCTCGATCTGTCGCGGGCGCTGGAGGGTGGCGAGATCAGCCTCGATGATCTGACCGCTCTGGTGACGCAGCTGGAGTGCGACGGGCTGAAGACGAGGGCCGGGAAGCTTCGCGCCCTGCTCGCTCCGCCTGCCGCGCCGCTGCCGCTGGCGGGCGAGGATGACGACTTCGAAACCTTCTCCGCCCGTTGGCAGCGCCCGCAATTGCA
>DLGU01000147.1:8549-9288 GCA_002482865.1 Porphyrobacter sp. UBA7686 | reverse complement strand
CCTGCCATTCGCCGGTCGCGGTGCTGTGTGCGCCTGCCGATGGGGAGCTTGTCATGCGCGCGGCGTTGTTCAGTCCGGACGGTGCCGAACGGATCGAGGGCACGACCAGCTTCGCGCCCGGTGACCACGGGGCGGTCAAGGCGCTCGCTGCCGACTTGCTCGCCCGCGCCACGCCGGCGATTGCCGCGCATTTCCGCAAGGCCGGATGAGCTTCCACCTGCTCGCGTTGCGCCCGCAGCCGGGGCTTGACGCGACGCTGGACAAGGCCCGCGCTATGGGCCTTGCGATCACCGGCCTGGCCCTGTCCGAAATCCGCGCCGTCGCATGGGATTGCCCTGATCCGGCGGGCATTGACGGCCTGCTGATCGGCAGTGCCAATGCCCTTCTGCACGGCGGGGAGAACGTCGCCCGCCTCACCGCCAAGCCGGTCTATGCCGTGGGCGAGGCCACCGCCGCTGCCGCGCGCGCTGCCGGGTTCACGGTCGCCATGACCGGGAGCGGGGGCCTGCAAGGCGTGCTTGATGCCATCACTCCGCCCTGCCACTTGCTGCGCATCGCGGGTGAGGAGCACGTGCCGCTCACTCCGCCTGAGGGCGTCACCTTTGCCGAGGTCATTGCCTATCGCAGCGTGCCGCTGCCGCTCGACCCCGTCACACCATTGCTGGCGGAAGGCAAGGCGCTGGTGCTGCTCCATTCTGCCGCCACGGCGCGCCATTTTTCCGAGGAATGCGACCGGCTC
>DLGU01000147.1:6509-8523 GCA_002482865.1 Porphyrobacter sp. UBA7686 | reverse complement strand
CCGCGTGCGCGCGTCATGCTCGCCGCGCTCGGCCCGCGAATCGCTGCTGCGGCGGGCGCGGGATGGGCCGCCGTCCACATCGCCCCGCAGCCGGATGAAGCCACCTTGTTGCAATTGGCATTTGACTTGTGCGGCGAGCCGCGCTCCATTCCGCCCGGTTCGTCCGGACAGCCGTAAGAACGGCGCTGACGAGTGGGAATTGACGGTCGCAAAAGAACGGATCACGATGGCAACTGAGCCCGGATCATCGCCATTAGACATTCCGCCCAAGCCCACGACGGGCCGGGCGCTGATGCTTGCCGCCTTCGCCGCGTTCATCGCGGGCGGAGCGCTGGTGGGCTGGGTGATGTGGTACAATCTCCAACCCGGTCGCCCCGGAGCGCCGCGTCCTAACGTGGTGGCCGAAGCGGAGACAGGCGCCGGACCTGCGGCCCAGACTCCGCTTACCGCCAAGCCCACTCCGATGGCTGCGACCGAAAAAGCGGTTGAGCGAGTGGCCGAACAGCAAGGCGGCCTTGATCAACGCCTCGCCGCTGCCGAACAGCGCCTGACCCAGCTCGATCTGCAAGCCCAGGCCGCCGCAGGCAATGCCGCGCGGGCCGAAAGCCTGCTGATCGCCTTCGCCGCTCGCCGCGCAGTCGAACGCGGGGCGGAGCTTGGCTACCTGTCCGATCAGCTGCGCCTGCGGTTTGGCGACCAGTGGCCCAACGCAGTTAGCACCATCATCGAATTCTCGCGCAATCCGATCCGGCTCGACAGTCTGGTCGCGCGGCTCGAAGGGCTGGGGCCGCAGCTGCGCGATAGCAGCGAAGGGCCATCATGGGCCGCGTTCCAGCGCGAGGTCGGCCAGCTGTTGGTGTTCCGCCGCGAAAGCACACCCTCGCCGCAGCCGCAGCGCCGGTTGGATCGGGCGCGCTGGGCCTTGGAACAAGGCCGCTACCGCGCCGCGATTGACGAAGTGAAGGGGATGCCGGGCGCCAGCAAGGCCGACGCATGGATCGCGGATGCCGAACGCTATCGCAAGGCGATGGAAGCGATGGAAGTGATCGAAACCGCCGCCGTGCTCGACCAGCGCGGATTGCGCGACGGGGCGGGCAATCCGGTCCGGCAGCTGAGCCCGCTGATCAGGCCCTAGGGCCGAGCGCGGGACGTTAATGCCGCTTGCCCACTTCCGTTCGCCCTGAGCTTGTCGAAGGGTCGTCCTTCACTTTCGATCTTGGTCTTTTCCTCAAAGGAAAAACGGTCCTTCGACAAGCTCAGGACGAACGGGGAAGAGAGAAACCTACGCCCGCAAAATCTCCGGCAAATCCCCGGAAACCCCGCGCGCTTCGTCCATGAAGAAGCTCTTGAGCATCGGCGTGCGCTGCACTGCCGCCATGCCGAGCCGCCGCACGGCAGATGCGGTCTTGCCCGGAACGCCGAACAGCCGGGTCAGCCCATCGGTCGCCAGCGCCACCATAAAGCTGTCGAGCCCGCGCCACGTCTCGTAACGCTTGAGCAATTCGGGATCGCCCGGGTCGAGGCCCAGCCGCGCGCCAACCGCCAGCACTTCCACCAGCGCACCAACATCGCGGAGGCCAAGGTTCAGCCCCTGACCCGCAATCGGGTGAATGCCGTGGGCCGAATCGCCGATCAGGGCGAGGCGCTCTGAAGTGATCTTGGCGGTGTGGTGGAAGCCCAGCGGCCAGCTGGAACGGTGGCCGACGGTCTTAACCTTGCCCAGCACGCCGCCCATCCGTTTTTCGACCTCGGCGAGGAACGCCCGGTCGCCCAGCTTCATCACGCCAGCGCCGTCCGCCTCGGACACGGTCCACACCAGCGAGGAGCGGTGCGTGCCGTCCGCATCGTCATTGAGCGGCAGCAGCGCAAACGGACCCGCGGGGTAGAAGATTTCCCACGCCACATTGCCGTGCGGCTTTTCGTGCGTCAGCCCGGCGATGATCGCACGGTGCTTGTAATCCCACTTGGCGATGGAGATTCCCGCCTGATCGCGGGTGGGCGACTGGCGGCCCTC
>DLGU01000147.1:641-6428 GCA_002482865.1 Porphyrobacter sp. UBA7686 | reverse complement strand
TTGGCGACCCAGTTGATCAGCGGTTCCTTGGCGGCCGCTTCGAACAGGGCGAGGCGCAACCGGCGATTGGGGAACATCCGCCCCAGCGTGCCGCCGCCTTCACCGGGGACGAAGTCGAGCCGCCCGGGCTTGTTCTGATCGGTCACCGCAATTGCGGCAATATCGCAGGCGAATTGATCGAGCCCTTCGGCGATCCCGATATTTTCGAACAGGTGCCAGCTCGCCGTCGAGATCGCGGTGGCGCGGTCATCGAAGCCTTCGGCGGTGAGTTCCGCGGGATCGGCGCGGTCGATCACGTGACTCCACATCCCCTTCTTCGCCGCCGCCAGCGCGAGCGTCATGCCGACGAGCCCGCCGCCCAAGATCACCAGATCGCGCGTATTGTCTGTCATTGCTGTCACGTCTCGCGCTCCGATTGCGAAGTATGGTGGTGAAGCCTAGAGGGTAGCCCGTGCCGCACGCAAGATTCTTCCCGTCCATCATCCGACAATTCGCTGCATGGGTGCTTGCGCTGGCCGCAAGTCTGATGCTGGCGGGGCCGGCCTTTGCGCAAGAAGCTTCGCCGCAGCCAGCGCGCGGCGGGCCGACTATCGGGTCCGACAAGATCGCGGTCGCGCTTTACGCGGATGGCGCTCCGATCGAAGGCAAAGAATGGACGCTGGCGCTGCGCTTCACGCCGAGCGCGAGCGAATGGCACGGCTATTGGTCAAATCCCGGCGATGCGGGGCAGGGTATGCGTCTGTCGCTGAACCTGCCACCCGACTGGGAAGTGGGAGAGGCGCGCTATCCGGTGCCCAAGCGGCTGCTGATCAGCGGTCTGATGAACCACATTTACGAAGGTAGCTACACCGTGCTGGTGCCGGTGGTGCCGGGACCGAGCGTCAAGAGCTTTGCCGGAACCACGGTCGAAGGCGAAATCGAATATCTCGCCTGCACCGACGAGATCTGCGTGCCACAGGCGGCTGACTTGACGGTGCAAGCAGGGGGCGATTTTGCCCGGTGGCGTGCGTCGGTCGCCCCGCTGATTGACGCCAAGGCGCAGTTCGCGATCACCGGCAAGATCCTGCGCATCGCCATCCCCTTGCCCGCCAGTGTCGGCCTGACCGATCCGCACGTCTTCATCGCCAATGACCGGCTGGTTGCCTATTCCGCGCTGCAGACCTTCCGCCGGGTGGGTGATATGCTGGTCGCCGAAATCCCGCTCGACGAATACGGGACCGGCAAGGCCTCTAAGGTCAGCGGCATTCTTGCCTTTGGCGAGGGCAGCGGCGTGCGGTTCGAAGCCGACCTCGGCACCGTGCCGAGCGGCGGCGAGGTCATCGCAGGCGCGCAGAATGCACCCGCTCCGCCATTGTGGACGCTCATCCTCGGCGCGCTGGTGGGCGGCTTGCTGCTCAACATCATGCCCTGCGTCTTCCCGATCCTGAGCCTGAAGGCGATCGCACTCGCCCGCGCCGGTGAGAGCGAGGCCAAGGCGCGGGCTGAAGGGCTCGCCTATACCGCTGGCGTGGTGCTGGCCTGCGTCGCTCTGGGCGCGCTGCTGCTCGCCTTACGCGCGGCGGGCGAACAGGTCGGCTGGGCATTCCAGTTGCAGGAGCCGGGCGTGGTCGTCGCCTTGCTGGTGCTGGCTGCGGCGATCACGGCCAACTTTGCCGGGCTGTTCGAGCTGCCGACGATCTCCATGAGCATGGGGGGCGAGCGCACCGGTGCGTTCGCCACCGGATTGCTCGCCGCTTTCGTGGCGACACCCTGCACCGGCCCCTTCATGGCGGCAGCTTTGGGGGCGGCATTGTTGCTGCCGGTGCCGCAAGCCTTGCTGCTGTTCGCGCTGCTGGGGCTAGGGCTGGCGCTGCCGTTCCTGCTGCTCGGCTTCGTGCCGCCGTTGCGCCGGATGCTGCCCAAGCCCGGCGCGTGGATGGAGCGGTTCCGGCGGATCATGGCGATCCCGATGGGTCTGACCGGCCTCGCGCTGCTGTGGCTGACGGTGCAGCTGGGTGGGCGGCACTTTGGCCTCATCGCACTGGTGCTGGTGGTGGGCGTGCTCCTCGGGCTGTTCGTGACCGGGCGTTTGCAGCGCGGCGGCAAGCTGGCTTGGCCCGCCTTTGGCCTCGTCGCCGCGCCGTTCCTTGCCTTTGCGTTGATCGCACTGCCTTCGGTCTATGAGAGCAAGGCAAGCGCGCCCAAGGCCAGCATCCACAACCCGCAGAGCTTCAGCCGCGATGCGCTGACTAAGGCGCGTGCGTCGGGCAAGCCAGTGTTCCTGTGGTTCACCGCCGACTGGTGCGTGACCTGCAAGGTCAACGAAGCCAGCTCGATCGAGCGCGAGGGCGTGCGCGAGGCCTTCGTCAATGCGGGCGTGGTGCCGATGGTGGGGGACTGGACGGTGCGCGATCCCGAGATCACCGCCTTCCTCACCGAACAAGGTGCAGCGGGCGTGCCGCTTTACCTCTGGTATCCGCCGGGGGCAGTAAGCCCGCAGCAATTGCCGCAGGTGCTTACGCCGGAATTGCTTGAGCGACAGGCATCAGGGGACCGGTGAAGGCTCTGGCGTCGGCGGGGTGAACAGCTCCAAGGTTGTCGGCGCGTTTTCGCGCGCTTCGTTGCGGCATGTGGTGACAAGCTGCATCGGCAGCGGGCTGGGGTTGAGCCGCACCAGCCCTGCGCCCGGCACCGTAACAGTCGCCTCGCGTTCCGGCTTGAGCGCATCCCATTCGCGGGTCAGCGCTGGAACCTCGCCCTGCCACAGCACGCGCCCACCAACCGTGGTCGCATCGACCGGGAAGCGTCCGATCCAGCCATTGCCGATCAGCGCCAGCAGCGCGGCGGCGCCCTCGTCCGCTGGCGCATGGCGGGTAATCTTGAGCCGCGCGTCGGGCTTGGCGGGATCAAGGCATTCGAGCGCGAGCAGCACCGGCTGACCGGGAACGCCATACACCAGCCGCAGCGGCTTGTCCGTGCTCGCCCAGACCGCAGCGGTCGTATCGGGCGAGGGCAGAGGGGCGGACGGCCCGGCGCTCGGCGCTAGCAGGGATACCCGCGCCACGGCAGAATCGGTCGGCGGCGGCTTGCACGCTGCCAATCCGCCCGCGCCCACCAGCGCGGTGCATAACGCCAGCTTGCGGATCATCGCGCGCGGATGAAGGCGCGGATATCGGCCGAAAGCTTCGCCCGATCCTCGTCGCGAATATACATCATGTGCCCGGCGTCGTAATATTTCCACGTGATGCGGTCCTGCGGGATCCCGTAGCGCTTCAGCGAATATTCCGCGCCGAAGAAGGGCGTGGCGAAATCATAATACCCTTGCGCGTTGAACAGACGCAGCTGCGAATTCTGCCGCAGCGCCTGCCCGATCAGCGGCGCGACGTTGAGATAGGCCGCGCGGCCCGAACCGTCGAGGCTCCAGTCCCAGTTGCGCCCCGGCTCGCGACCGATCGCCTGATATTCGCGATCAGTCTGGTAGCCGAGCGTCTCGCGCGCCCAGCTGTTGATCGCAGCGGTGTAGCCTGCGTCGATGCCGTAGAAGCTCGGGTCATTGTCCGGCGTCTCGCCCGCATTGTCGTAATCGGTCCCCGTGTAGCGCGAATCGAGCCTGCCGACGGTCAGCCCCCGGTCGCGCAGCAGTTCCTTGTAGAAGCGCTGGTCAGTGACGCGCAGGTTGGCTTGGTCGAGATATTCCTCCGACAGGCCAGTGAGGCGCGACAATTCCTTGCGCACGCTCGCGCGCTCCTCGGCGGGCAGGTCCTGCCCCTTGAGCAGCGCGGTGGCAAAGGGCCCGATCGCAAAGCGGCGCGCTTCCTCAGCCACTGCCGCAGCCGAAGCGCCTTGCACCTTGCCGTGATAAAAGGCTGTGGTCGCCATGTTGGGCAGGGTGACGACATAGGCCATCTCGTTGCCCGGCGTCGTGTCTTCGACCCCAAAATCGAGGATGGTCGAGACGAGGATCAACCCGTTGAGGCCGACGTCATTATAGGTGCTGCCTTCCAGCTCGTCCGCGACCATCGCGGTGCGGGTGGTGCCGTAGCTTTCGCCGCCGAGGAACTTGGGGCTGTTCCAACGGCCATTGTCATTGATCCAGCGCCGGATCACCGTGGCAACGGCGCGGCCATCTTGACGCAGGCCATAATACTTCTTGGGATCGGTCCCTTGCGTGAGGTGGCTGAAGCCCGTCCCCGGAGGGTCGATGAAGACAAGGTCGGCGACATCGAGCAGGCTCTCGGGGTTGTCGACCAGCGGATAAGGCGGCGCGCCATCGTCTTTGGCGTCTGACGGGATCGCGACGCGCTTCGGCCCGAAGGCACCCATCTGGAGCCACACCGAGCCCGAACCCGGCCCGCCATTGTAAATGAAGAACACCGGGCGCGACGGGTCCATCGGGGTTTTTACATAGGAGGTGGTGACGATTACCGCCTCGGCCTTGCCGGCCTCGTCCGACAGAATCGTGTCGGCAATGGTCGCGCGATAGGCGATGCGTTGCCCCCCGAAAGTGCCGGCAAGATCGCGGGTGCGCGACTGCCGCTCAGGCGCGGGCTTGGCGGCGACCTCAGGCTTGGGCGCGTCCTGCGCGGATGTGGGAAGGGCAAGGGTGAGGGTGCTGGCAGCGGCCAGCGCGGCGAGGAATCGGGCGTTCATGGGGGTGAGGGTTGGCAGGGTTGGGGACGGGGTTCAAGAGGTGGGGCTAAGGCTTCCCACCTATCTTAATTCAGCGGGTCAGGCCGCGGCGTATATTGCTGGGCGATAACGCGCTTCCGGGATCGGCAGGTTTCCCGCACGCGCGGATTCAAGCCAAGCATCGACAGCCAATCGCGCCTCCGCAATCGCTTCTTCGGGCGTATCACCGAAAGCGGCGCACGACTTCAGATCAGGCACGTCCGCGACCCAGCATTCGTCGCGCTGAGACCAGAACACATTGATGTGGTAGCGGTGATCCATCATTTGCTCATTTCGAGACCGAACTCTTCGACAATATCAAGAAACTGGTCGATTTGGTAGGGCTTTGCTTGCCCGCCACGCGGCTGGATGCTGAGGCGGCGCGGAACGCGTGCGTGTCGGTAGATGTGGTGGCTGCCATTGATGCGGTCAAGTTCGAAGCCGAAGGCCCTCAGGATGCGCTCAAAATCGGCGAACCGCATGGCAGAGCGCGATTGCACAAGGCGGGTGTAGAGTTTTTCGATTTGGGTCATGGCAGGGTGGTTCACTTTGACTGGGTGACACCATGCTAATTACATTGGATAAAATCTCAAAATTGCTCTGTTGTCGCGCAAAGTCGCATGTCGTCGCAGAGGCAATTTTTCCTCAGCCTCAAGGCTTCCCGCCCATCCGCTTCGCCCGCACCTTCCCGTATCGCGTCTTGCGCGTCCCCGGCTTGCCCTCGTTGCTCCGCCCCACGATCGGTGCGCGCTTGTCCTTGTCGGGGATGCCAAGCTCGTCCGCTTCAAGTCGCCGGATTTCGTCGCGCAATCGGCCTGCTTCCTCGAATTCGAGGTTCGCAGCCGCATTGCGCATCCGCTTTTCGAGGTCTTCGATGTAGCTGCGCAGATTGTGGCCGACGAGGTTGTTGCGCTCCGGATCGCCGGTGTCCACCAACACGCTATCCTGCGCAGCGGAATGGGCGACGATGTCGTGGATGTTGCGCTTGATCGTGGTGGGCGTGATGCCGTGTTCGGCGTTGTAAGCCTCCTGCTTCGACCGGCGGCGGTCGGTCTCCGCCAGCGCGCGCTCCATGCTCCCGGTGATGCGGTCGGCGTAGAGGATCACGCGGCCATCGACGTTGCGCGCCGCGCGGCCGAT
>DLGU01000147.1:0-614 GCA_002482865.1 Porphyrobacter sp. UBA7686 | reverse complement strand
AGGAAGCCTTCCTTGTCGGCGTCCAAAATCGCCACCAGCCCGCATTCGGGAATGTCGAGGCCCTCGCGTAGCAGGTTAATCCCGATCAGCACGTCATAGACGCCGAGGCGCAGATCGCGGATCAGTTCGATGCGTTCGAGCGTCTCGACGTCCGAGTGCATGTAGCGCACCCGCACCCCGGCCTCGTGCATGAATTCGGTGAGGTCTTCCGCCATCCGCTTGGTCAGCGTGGTCACCAGCGTGCGGTAGCCCTTGGCGGCGGTCGCTTTGCATTCGACGATGCAATCCTGCACCTGGTCTTCGACGGGGCGGATTTCGACCGGCGGATCGATCAAGCCAGTGGGGCGGATCACCTGTTCGGCGAAGACGCCTCCGGTCTGGTCCATTTCCCAGTGGCCCGGCGTGGCCGAGACCGCAAAGGTCTGCGGGCGCATCGCGTCCCACTCGTTGAAACGCAGCGGGCGGTTGTCGATGCAGGACGGCAGGCGGAAACCATACTCGGCGAGCGTGAGTTTACGACGGTGATCCCCCTTCGCCATCGCGCCGATCTGCGGCACGGTCTGGTGGCTTTCATCGACGAACAGCAGCGCGTTTTCGGGCAGGTATTCGAACAG
>DLGU01000125.1:243-3803 GCA_002482865.1 Porphyrobacter sp. UBA7686 | reverse complement strand
GACGATGAAGCGCAGGACGGCCTTGATGCGGCTGGGCAAGACGCTCGGCCCCGCCGCTATCGGTGCAGCGCTGCTGGCGCTTGCTCCGGTGGCTGCGGCTGCGCAAGATATCGCGCCGGTCGGCGATCCGCTCGACGTGGCGCTGACCACCGGCCCGCTGCTGCCGGACGAGGTGCTGCGAAGCTCGGCGCTGACTTTCCCCTCGATCCTCGAATCCTTCGAGAGAGAGGCTGCTGCGCGTTCCGACCAGCTCAGCGCCGATGGTGCCTTCGACCTGATGCTGAAGGGCGAATATTACGACCGCCTCACCGGCTTCTATTCGGGCGGCTTCGGCAAGGTCGAGGCCCGCCAGCCGCTGCGGCCTTACGGGGCGGAGGTGTTCGGTTCGTACCGCGTTTCCAACGGCACCTTCCCGACTTACGAAAACTACGATTACACCAACCAGCTGGGCGAGGTGAAGGTTGGCGCGCTATTCTCGCTGCTGCGCAACCGCGACATCGACAGCCGCCGCTTCGCGATCGAGGACACCCGCCTCGCCGCCAGTCAGGCGCGGCTTGATGTCATGCTCGTGCAGTTGAACGTCCAGCACGAAGCCCTGCGCGCCTATTGGCGCTGGGTCGGCGCGGGCGAGGAAATCCGGGTGTTCGAGGAACTGCTCGAAATCGCCGAAGCCCGCCAGATCGGCCTGACCCGCGAAGTCAATGAAGGCGCGCGGGCGCGGATTGCGCTGACTGAAAACGAACAGAACCTGCTACGCCGCCGCTCGCTGCTTGAGGAGGCCAAGCGCAACTTCCTGACCGCCGCCAACAGCCTCGGATTCTATCTGCGCGGCAGTGATGGGCGGATGGTGATCCCCACCCGCGAAATGCTGCCCGATCTGTCGCGCATGAAGGCGATTGCCCCGGTCGAACAGCTGGTGGCGACGCCGCTGAGCGACGTGATCCAGAGCCGCCCGGAACTCCAGACCTTCAAGCTGGCGCTGGAACGGGCGAACAACCGCGTGGCGCTGCGCCGCAATGATCTTGAGCCCTCGCTCAACGCCAGTGTCGAACTGTCGCGCGATTTCGGCCAGATCGGGCCTGGCGGGCCGGGCTTCGATTCGACCGATACGGTAGTGGGCCTGACCTTCAGCGTCCCCCTGCAACGCCGCACAGCGCGCGGCGCGGTGCAGCGGGCCGAAGCCGAACTGCGCGAGACCGAACTGCGCCAGCGCCGCATCGCCGATCAGATCACCACTGAGGTGGGCAACATCCTCGTCAATCTCAACACCGCGCTGAAGCAGGCTGACCTCGCTGATGCCGAGGTGAAGCAGGCCAACCAGATGGTGCAGGCCGAACGCACCCGGTTCCGGTTAGGCGCGGGCGATTTCTTCTTCGTCAACCAGCGCGAGGAAACCGCCGCCAATGCGCAGATCAACGCGATCCGCGCCGAACTCGCCGGACGATTGGCCGAAGCGAGCTACAACGCTGCGACGATGAACCTTGGCGCGCTGGGGCTGGAGTAGCGGCCTACCGCACCGTGAAGTCGAACACGCGGGCGCCTGCGACCCCGCCCGAAAGGCCCGGCCCCGCCCCACCAACCAGTGCGAACAGGAAGCCATATTCCCCGGGCTCAAGCTGTCGGTCAGGCGTGATCTTGTAGACGTAAGACGCGACCTGTTCGTAGGTGAAGGGGATCTGGTCCTTGTCCATCACACCGGTCTTGGACCCCGCGATGTTGAGACTACCGACACGCGCTTCACGGCGGTCCTTCTTCTCCATCAGATCTACCAGCGAAAACTCGTTGGGGGTGATGACCGCATTGCCGAAGCCGGTGGAGAAGATCGCCGACTGGTTACCCCCGGGCGGATCGAAAAAGACATAGAAGGTCGGACGGCGATCGCCGGTCTGAGCCGCCGCAGTCGCTCCGGGCAGGACCGCCTTGATGCTGGCCGATGCGATCCCGCCGGTAAAGGCATAGCCCAGGATGCCGCCGGTCTTGGTCTGGGTCGAAGCGAGCGGGTCGATCTTCTTCATCCGCGCCTGACCCGAGCTGTTGTCCATGATGTAGAAGCCCGGCGTGTGCGCGACGGTGGGATCGGGCGAGGTGTCGTCATAGCGGACCGTACCATTGGCGCTCTTCACCATCGCGGCGAGAACCGGGCTAGGGACGCCCTTGGCGCGCAGAGCGAGCAGGGTAGCGGTATCGGTGTCGAAATCGCCTTCGCTGGTTTCGATCTTGGCGATCACCGCTTCCTCGCCCAGCCCGGCTTCGAGCAGCGCGACCACGTCTTCATTGCGCAACGTTTCGGCGTGGGCAACGCTGGCCAGAGACAAGGCAAGACAAGCTGCGACGCAGCGCATTGGCACGGAAAACTTCATGCAACCCTCCAAACCGAGCGCAGCCTTTCCGGCACGCCCCGTCCGCCTTCTGCGTTAAACCGAGGTAGGTTGCAAGGTGGTGCGTGGGCAAAAGTATGGCTGTTGAATGGGTTAGGCTTGACCTCGCCTCATCCGTAGCCCCGGACAGCAATGGACGGCTTAGAGCTTACCCCGCAGCGCCTGATAGGCCGCGGCTGTCACCGTGTTGGCAAGGTTCAATGACCGGATCACGTCGGATCGCATCGGCAGCTTGACCAGGCGGTCGGCGTGGCGGTCGATGATGGCCTTGGGGATGCCTGTGGTCTCCTTGCCAAACACCAGCATCGCATCATCCGGATAGTCCGGCTCGTAGAAGCTCTTCGCGCCGAATTCCTCAAACAGGAAGAGTTGCTCGGCGCGCGGGGTGCGGGCTTCAAGGAACGCGTCCCAGCTGGCATATTCGGTGAGGTTGACGTGCTTCCAGTAATCCAGCCCCGCCCGCTTCACCCGCGTGTCAGTAATCTCGAAGCCCAGCGGGTGAATCAGGATCAGCTCCATCCCCAGCGCCACGCAGGTGCGCCCAATCGAGCCGGTGTTGCCGGGGATTTCGGGCTGGACGAGAACAATAGCGGTCATGGGCGCGGCTCCGCTTCGAGATAGGCGCGCAAGGTCGAGAAGTGCGAGCAGCCGGGCTGCATGAGCACGGCTGGCGCACTGGGCAGATGCGCCGCGAGTGCCTCGGCCATCGCGGGCGGGGTCCAGTCATCCTCGCTCCCCTGCCAGATGGTGACCGGCTGATGGACCTTGGCGAGCGCGGCTGACCAATCGGCGACATAGGCGCGGATTTCGGCGGAATAGGCGGCGCGCTGAGACAGCAGGCTTTGGCGCAGCGATTGCGCAAGCCCCGCAATGAACCTTGGATCGGCGGCCAGCGCGCGGTCATCCCCGCGCGCCTTCGCCATCAGCGCTGCGGCCATTTTCTTGGGAGCGATCCGGGCGACCTGCGCCTGCATGAAGGTGAGCGCGGCGAACGGCACGCGCCCCGCCAGCGCCGCGCGGAACACCGGCGCGCCTGCCATGTCATCCAGAAAATCTCCCAACTGGAGCGGCGCGGCGGGCGAGACGAGGTCGATCCGCTCGACCCTGGCACCCAGATGGGGCGCCACCTGCAAGGCCGCTGCCGCGCCCAGCGAGAAACCGACGAGGCGCAGCGGCCCATCG
>DLGU01000125.1:0-152 GCA_002482865.1 Porphyrobacter sp. UBA7686 | reverse complement strand
TCGACGACATGGAAATGCCCGGCCTGCGCAGCAATCTCCGCGCCGAAGCTCGCAAGCTCCGCCGCCGATCCCGGCAACCCGTGGAAATAGAGCGTGACGGGCCGCAAGGCCTTGGCTCCGGGGTCTAGCCGAGCTTGTCCTTGAGCAGCTGG
>DLGU01000177.1:12338-26160 GCA_002482865.1 Porphyrobacter sp. UBA7686 | reverse complement strand
CACGGCTGGGCGATCTCGACCACGCAGGTGGTCGCCGCGCGCGTCGGGCTTGGCGTGACCGAGGCGGTGCAGACCCCGCTGACGATCAAGACCGTCGCCAGCCTGTTCCCGCCGGACAAGCGCAGCTTCGCCTTCGGCTTCGCGACCATGCTGGCGGGCGCGGGGACGATTGCGATGCCCTTCGTCATCCCGGCACTTGCGCTGGCAGTGGGCTGGCGCGGAGCGCTGGTGGCGGGCGGCATCGGCGGATTTCTGTCGCTGCTCGCATGGATGTGGCTGGCGCGCGGGGTGGCGCAATTGCGTGAGCGCACGCTGGCGGATAGCCCCGATCCGGGCGGCGAGAGCGCGCGGTACGGTGCCATCCTCGCCAACCGCGCAACCTGGGCGATCGTTGGCGCCAAGGCTCTGTCGGACATGACGTGGTGGTTTATCAACTTCTGGCTCGCAGATTACTACCGCAAGGAGTTTGGCCTCACCACGCTGGAGCTCGCGGTGCCTCTGGCGATTGCCTTTGCCGGGTCAGGCCTCGGCGCGCTGCTGGCGGGGTGGGTCTCGACCCGGCTGCTGGAGCGCGGGCATAGCCCCAACCGGGTGCGCAAGGGCGTGATGCTGGCCTCGGCCCTGCTGGTCGCACCCCTGCCCCTGGTGCTGGAGCTTAATGCCTTTTGGCCGGTCGCTTGCATGATCGGGGTGGTGATGGCCGGGCATCAGGGCTTCTCGCTCTCGCTGTTCTCCACGATCACCGATGTCGTCCCCAATGCCAAGGTCGGGCGGGTGACGGCGTTCGGCGCCTTCATGGGCAATATGGGTGGGGTGGCGATTTCGCTGATTACTGGCCGCGTGCTCGATGCAGGCTTCGGCTTCGTGCCGCTGTTCATCTTTGCCGCCTCGTCCTATCTGGTTGCGCTGGCGTGGTTCCAGTGGCTGCTGCCAGTGATCCGCCGCCCAGACGATGACGCGGTGGATCTCCTCGCATAGCCGTCCAAGGCGCCGGTGCGGTTGCATTCAACAGGCTTGCGGAGTAGGGCTATGACACCGTGAGACATAAGGTAGGCTGGACGGCATGAAGCGCGATGCGCGCCCCGATTACGAGGCTTTTGCCGGCGACCTGTTCGGCGAGATCATGCTCGCCGATACGGCTGCTGCCGCCGCTGCCAAGGCCGAGAAAAAGCCGCTGTCCCGCTTCATCCCCGGCTTGGCGATCTGTGCCATTGCCGGGGCCGCCGCTGCGTGGCTCAGCCAGAATTACGGGGTCCCGATCATTCTAGCGGGCTTGCTGCTCGGCCTTGCGATGAATTTTGCGGCCACAGACCCTCGCACCCATGACGGGCTCGACTGGGTGTCGCGCCACGGCCTGCGCGCAGGGATTGTGCTGCTCGGCGTGCAGGTCACCGCGATGCAGGTGATGGCGATGGGTTTGGTGCCGTTCCTCGGCCTCGCGCTGGTGATGGGTGCCGCACTGATCGCCGCGCTCGCTGCCGCGCGCCTGACCGGACAGAGCCAATCTGTCGGCCTGCTCGGCGGCGGGGCAACCGCGATCTGCGGCGCTTCGGCAGCGCTGGCGCTGTATGGCGTGATCGGGCGCGAGCGGATCGATCAGGCGCTTTTCACCCTGACGCTGGTGATCCTAGCAGCCGCCAGCGCGATTGCGCTCGTTACCTATCCGCCGCTCACCCGGATGCTCGGCTTTAACGATGCGCAGGCCGGGTTCCTGGTCGGCGCATCGATCCATGATGTGGCGCAGGCGATTGGCGCAGGGTTCGCCGTGTCGGACGCAGCCGGCGCGCAGGCGACCGTGGTGAAGCTCACCCGTGTCGCGCTGCTCGCCCCGCTGGTGACGCTCGCCGCGCTGTGGATCGCGCGCGCCGAACCGCTGCCCGAAGGCGTGGGCCGGACGCGCGTGCCGCTGCTGCCGGGCTTCATCCTTGCCTTCCTTGCGCTGGTGGGGGTCAATTCGCTTGTCACCCTGCCCGCTGATCTTGCGGGCCACGCGCTGACCTTGTCAAAGACCTTGCTGCTGCTGGCCGTCACCGCCACTGCAATGCGGACGCGGACCGACCTGCTGCTCGGATTGGGCTGGCGGTCGGTCATGCCGGTGTTGGCGGCGACCATTGCCTCGCTCGCAGCGGCGCTGGGCTTTGCGTGGTGGATGATCTGATGCCCGATGTGTTCGACCTTGCAGTGATCGGCGGCGGCGTGAACGGCGCCGGGATTGCCCGCGATGCCGCCGGGCGCGGGGCCAAGGTGCTGCTGCTGGAACGCGGCGATCTGGCGGAAGGCACCTCGTCCAATTCCACCAAGCTAATCCACGGCGGCTTGCGCTACCTCGAACATTACGAATTTGCGCTGGTACGTGAGGCTCTGACCGAGCGCGAGGTGCTGTGGGGCATCGCGCCGCACATCATCTGGCCGCTGCGCTTCATCCTCCCCCACCGCCCCGGCCTGCGACCGCGCTGGCTGCTGAGGCTCGGATTGTTCCTCTACGACCATATCGGCGGGCGGAAATATCTGCCCTCTGCCGAGGGGATCGACCTGACCCGGCACCCGGCCGGTGTGCCGCTCAAGCCGGAATACACCCGCGCCTTTGCCTATTCCGATGGTTGGGTGGATGATGCGCGGCTCGTCGTCCTCAACGCCCGTGACGCGGCGGATCGCGGCGCCGAGGTGCGTACCCGCTGCGAGGTGACAGCGCTTACCCGCGAGGGCGAGCATTGGCGGATCGAAGCGGGGGGCGAGACCTTCCACGCCCGCGCCGTCGTCAATGCTGCTGGGCCGCGTGTGCTCGACCTGCTGGGCCGCGCGGGCGAGCCTACAGCGCAGAAGATGCGACTGGTGCGCGGCTCGCACATCGTGGTGCGCAAGCTGTTCGACCACGATTACGCCTATTTCTTCCAGCTACCCGACGGGCGGATATTCTTCGCGATCCCCTACGAACAGGACTTCACCCTGATCGGCACCACCGATGTCGATCACGACGGCAGCCTCGACGAAGTGCGCGCCAGTGCGGAGGAAATCGCTTATCTGTGCGCGGGCGCGTCGGAGTATTTCCGTAAGCCCGTAACGCCTGCTGATGTCGTCTGGACCTATTCCGGCGTGCGCCCGCTGATCGACGATGGTTCGGGGAAGCCCGAGGCAGCGACCCGCGGCTACAGCTTCGAACTCGATGGCGGAGCGGACGGTGCGGCTCCGCTGCTCTCCGTGTTCGGCGGCAAGATCACCACCTATCGCGAACTCGCCGCCGAGGCGATCCGTCAGCTTGAGCCCTTCCTCACAGTGCTGGAAGGTGAGGATTGGACCGGCAAGGCGTTCCTGCCCGGCGGCGATTTCGGGCGCTTCGATGCCCCTGCCCTCGCCGCCGATCTGGCCGCGCGCTATCCGTTTCTGGGCGAGGTCGAGGCCCACCGCCTGATCAGGCTTTACGGCACTTCAGCCGCCACCTTCCTCGGCGAGGCCGAAAGCGCAGCGGATTTGGGTGAGGCTTTCGGCCACGGGCTAACGGCGGCGGAAGTCGAATACCTCATCGCTTACGAATGGGCCCGCACTGCCGCTGACGTGCTGTGGCGACGGACCAAGCTCGGCCTGCATTTCACGGACGCGCAAACCGCGCGGCTCGCTGCCTACATCACCGAAAGGATTACCCCCGCATGACCCGAATCGTAGCCCTTGGCGGCACGGTCAATCCCGGCTCGTCCACCGAGCAGGCGCTGCGACTCGCCGCCAGTATTGCGGCGGCGGATGGAGCCGAGGTGACGGTGTTCGGCGGCGAATATCTGACCGCGCTGCCGCATTATCTTGGGCCGCTGCATGATCCCTCGCAAGGAGCAGAGATGGTCGCAGCCGTGCGCGCGGCTGATGGCTTGCTGATAGCTGCGCCGGGATATCACGGCACGATTTCGGGCGTGGTCAAGAACGCGCTCGATTACCTTGAGGACCTCAGCCGGGACGAGCGGCCCTATCTCGATGGCCGCGCGGTCGGTCTGATTGCCACCGCGTTCGGCGATCAGGCGTCGATGAGCACCCTGCTCACCATGCGGGCGATCACCCATGCCCTGCGCGGCTGGCCGACCCCGATGGGGGCGACAATCCGCACCTATCGCGGGCTGTTCTCCCCCGATGGCGAATGCTTGGATGAACGCGCGCGGGGGCAGCTGGAACTGGTCGGCAAGCAGGTGGTGCTCGGCGCCAAGAGCTTTGCGGCCGGGAGGGATCTGGCGTGACAAGCGCGGATTTGGACGCGGCGCTTGCCGCTGTTGCCGCGGGGCGGATCGTGGTGATTTCGGGCGACCGGCTGCGCGGCGGGGACATCGACCTGATGTGTGCTGCAAAGCATGTCACGCCCGAAGCGATCAATTTCATGGCCACCCACGGGCGTGGGTTGATCTGTCTGGCGGTCACGCCGGGGCGTGCCGATCAGCTGGGTCTCACCCTGGTGAACCCCGGCACCGCGCGTCAGACCGGGCGGCCTTTCGCCCGCTCGATCGAGGCTGCCGAGGGCGTTTCCACCGGCATTTCTGCCGCCGACCGGGCGCATACCGTCAAGGTTGCGATGGCCGACGGGGCGAGTTCGTCGGACATCCACTCCCCCGGCCATGTCTTCCCCCTGATCGGCCAGAGCGGCGGCGTGCTAGCCCGTCCGGCGGCGTGCGAGGCCGCAATTGATCTGGCCCGGATGGCGGGTGCGGGCGATGCGGCGGTGATCTGTTCGATCATGCGCGATGATGGCGAGATGGCGCGGATCGACGATATCGGCGAGCTTATCGCGGCCTATGATCTGGCCGTCGCCGAAATCAGTGGATTGATCGCTCGGCTGGAATCGGCGCGGGTCTGAACGGGCCTAGCTGGGGGCCAAGATGAAGGTGGGTGCCGGCCCAACGTGCGGGGGGGCATAGCAAAGCCGGCACCCGCGCGCGTCACCAGCCGAAGCGGATCGACGCACGCAAACTGTAGCCGATATTGCCGAACTGGTTCTCCAGCCCGACTTCACCGGCGATCTTGTAACTGCCATCCCCGCCCAGCGCGCGGGCGCGGGCGTACCAGCCGCTGTCGCGCCCTTCCGGGGTCAGCGTGAACTGAGCTCCTTCGCCAAACTGCGCCCGGGTTGCGCCCAGATCGCTCGTTAGCAATTCGCGCCAGCCGCCTTCGGCCTCGATGCGGAACCAGCCGGTGTCGCGCGCCTGCATACCCCACATGTCGACGCCGACCGTGACGCCGCCATTGATGCCGACTTCCTTGCTCGACCGGCCCTCGACCGTCAGGTCCAGTGCATCGCCGCCGCCGGTTTCCTCGTAGCCATCTTCCTTCAAGCGCAGGTAATCGACCACCAGCGACGGACGGAAGAAGAAGAACTGGCCGCCGCCTTCAATCGAAACGCCGCCGCTGGCCGAGACGAAATCGCCGCTCCAGTCGCGGTTGATGGTGAGGTTGACCGCATCCTCCCCAGTCCCGCCCGCAAACACGCGGCTGCCCGAGAAGTCCGACTTACCCGCGCCGACGCGCGCAAAGCCGATCACCGGGCCGAACTTGCCGCGCCAGTGGACGCCGCCTTCGTAGCTGTCACCCAGCACCGAATTGTCGAACGGGCCGGAGGTGTGCTTGCTCCACAGCCAGCTGCCCGTCACGCCAATCGCGCCGAACTTGCTAAGGTATTCCACACCGCCGCGGAAACCGAGGCCGTTGAGATCGAAGGCCGCCGATTGCCCGCGATCCTTTTCGGAATTCCAGTTGGCGAAATCGGCGATGATGCGGAACTTGCCTTCTTCATCGAACGGCGAGTTGGGGTCCATGAAGTGCCGGTCAAAGGCGCGCAGACCGCTCGACAGGCCTTCAAAGGTGCCGCCCGCATAATCGGGCAGGGTCTGGGCGACATAGGCCTGGAACACTTCCGCCGTGCCGATCGACAGGAACAGGTCGGCGACCTTGTCGTCCTCGGCCAGCGCGATGAACAGCTTGTCGAAAGCCCCGCTTTCGGCGGTGTTGAGGCCGAGCTCGCCGGTTGCCTTGCGGTTGATCGCGACGTTGATGGTGTTGCCATTCACCGCCAGAGCGGCCTTGTAGAGGAACGGCACCAGCGCAGAATCAGCGGTCAGGTTGCTCGCGCCGGTCAGGCTTCCGGCCGAAATCACCGCATAGGTGCCCCCTGCGGTGTTGAGGTCGGATAGGCGGATGCGGATTTTGGAGCCGCTCGCAAAGGTGGCATTGCCGGTGACGGTGATCGCGGTGTCGCTGCCTGCTGCCCCGCCCAGCGTCGCGCCGATCACGCCGGTCGCGCCGACATCGAGGCTGGCGATGGTGGTCGGGCCGTTCAGCGCGAGCGTCCCGCCGCTAAGTCCGACTGCGACATTCTGCGCATTCACCAGCCGCCCGCCGAACCCAGCGGTGTTGGCGATTGACAGCGTGCCTGCCCCGCCGCCGAAATCAACCGTGCCGCTGAAGGCCGCATCGCCGCTCATCTGGAAGCGGTTGGTGCCGCCGCCGAAGCTGACAGTGCCGCTTGCCACGCCGTCGGCCAGATCGAGCAGGTCGGAACCGCTGCCGAAGCGGATATCGCCGATGATCGAGGGGGCGGTATTGCCGGCGGCAACCACGGTCTGGCGGACGATGCTGTCACCGGTGCGGGCCGAAAGGTCGATCGCGACATTGCGGTTCGAGGTTGCCAGCGCGCCGCTCGCACTGATCGCGCCGCTGTTCTCGATCAGCCCGAGCGTGCCGGACCGGTCAACGATGGCAAAGGCTCCGCCGCCGGACACAGTGGTCGCCGTGATCGACTTGGAGTTGCGCAGCACCGGGAGCGACGCGCCTGCCCCGATCAGCACCCCGGTCGCATCGCCCGTGGTGGTGCCGGAGACCGTCGCGGCGATGGTCCCGCCGTTGCTCAGAATTGGCACGGTGGTGCCTGCCGCCAGCTCCAGAGCGGTCGCATTGGCTCCGCGCGCGGCGGCACCGATCTGGCCGTTGATCTGCATCCCGTTGGCGATGGTCACGTTCCCGCCGCGCCCGCCGATCCGCATGCCCGTGCCGTTCACGCCGGCATAGACCCCGTCTCCCAGGATCGTGCCAGCCATGACGACGCCGAAGTTGTTGGCCGTGCCCTCGGTCGCGCCGATGGCGATATTGCTCGTCCCGCCGATCTGCACCGCGGGCGCCGCGCCATAGGCAATGATCCGGGTATTGCCTTCCTTGGCGTCCTCGATCCCGTCCTTGTCCTCGTCATTATCGGTGGTGACGAGGTCGGCCGGGGCGATTTCGAAGATGATGCCCTTGGCGACATTGCCTTCGATCACCAATGCGCTGCCGCCTTGCAGTAGATCGTCGGCATCGAGCCGCGAAACGTCGGCAGGGGCCGGGACCGAGCGATAGCCACTGACAGTGATGGCGCTCTGCACCCGCAGTGCGCCGCCAAGATTGCCGCCCAGCACCGCGCCCTGCACATTGGCTCCGCGCGCAGTGATCTCACCCGCCAGCCGGACATTGCCGGAAACATTGCCAACCGCAACGCCGACCGAATTGTTGCCGGTCACAGTGGTCTTGCCGTCATGCGTGACAGTGCCGGTGATCGGGCCACTGGCGCGGATGCCAGCGGAATTGTTGCCCTCGACCACAATCGTGCCGGAGTGGACGAGATTACCGGTCAGCGCGCCATCAATGCGGATCGCGGTGCGGCCGCTGCCAATCGCGAACGGCCCGTCAATGTCGCCATCATTGTCGCTGTCGGTGGGGGTATAGGTCTCGTCGATCGTGATCGTGCCGGTATTGGTGATGTTGGCCGTGCGCGGGCCGGTCACCAGAATGCCGGTCGCATCATTGGCGTTGCTGATTGTGATATTGCCCGCATTGGTGACCGCGTTGTTGCTGTCGACCGTCACCGCTGTACCGCTGGTCACGGTGACCGAGCCTGCGGTCTCGATCCGCACGTCATTAGGCTGCCCGCTGTTCACAGTCGAGGTCACGACCGGCGTCGTGCGCGCGGTGCTGATGACGGTCTGAGCGGCGAGCGGCTGCGCAATGGCGGCAAGCGCCGTACCGGCAAGAAGCGTGCGGTGCAGGGCAGTCATCGGGGTATTCTCCTGGTGCTTTTCACCAAGAGACGGAGGCACGGCTGCGCAGCCTTGGCTGCTGAGCGAAAAAAATCAGAAGCGCGTGTCGAACCCGATGCGGATCGTGCGCGGCTGGAGCGGAGTGATCTGTTCGCGCCCGGTGGTGAACGGGGTGCCAAGTGCGAAGCGATTGCCCTCGCTCCCCGCAAGATTGGTGACCGAGAGCGTCAGCCCCGCATTCTCGCGCCCGAAGCGCAGGATCAGTCCGCTGTCGAGGTAATCGCCCTGCAATTCGCCCAGCTCCGGCCCGATCCCAAGCCGGGATTTGCCGACATAGCTGACCCAGCCATCCGCCTCGATCGCCGTGCCATTGTCGAAGGCGCGCCGCCAGGCGAGCCCCGCCCGGCCCGAAAAGCGCGCAATGTTGGGGATACGGCTGAGGCGGGCGAGCGCGATCAGCACCGGCTCGTCGACATCGCTATCATTGAGGGTCGCGCCGGCCTCAGCCCGCAGCCCGGGGGCGAGGCGAAGGCTGCCCGAAACGCTCGCCGCCCAGATCGTGCCATTGCCGATATTCGCGGTCGACGGAAGGCCGCCATCGTCGATGAAATCGGCCTGAATGTCGCGCCAGCGGGTGTATGAGATGCTGGCCGCAAGGTCGAAATCCCCACGTCCCGGAAGGCCCCAGCCGCCGCCAAGCTCAATGGTGCGGGCGTAGTCGGAGCGGAACTGGCGCACGAAATCCCCAAAGACGGCCAGCCCGCCAGGACGGAAACCCTCCTGATAGCGGAGATAGGCGCGGCCATCCTCTGCAATATCGACCAGCACCGAGGCGGACGGCAGATAGGCGGTCTCGCGCCGCTCGGCGGTGACGGCGCGGCCCGCGAGCGCGACTTGCAGGGCGACATTCTCGCCCTCGCCGCCGATTTCGACATTGGTGACGCGCAGGCCCGCTGCCAGCGTCACGGACGGTAACAGGCGGTAGCTCGCCTCGCCATAACCGGTGATCTCGAACACGGTGTTTTCGACCCCGGTTGCCGCTGCCGCAGGCTCCCCCGCCGGGCCAAGCGCGCGGGTCAGCGTGTTGCGGTTGTCGATCACGCTAGTGCCGAGCACCCAACCGAATTGCTCGCCCACCGGCTGCCAGATCCGGGTTTCATTCGCGATCATGCGGGTTTCGTTGCGTTGGCGGAACAGGCGCGGCGGGCCGCCGGGTTCGGTCGCATCGTAGCGTTCGGTCAGGTCCTGTGCGCCGATCCCCGTTGAGGATTTGATCCGCACCTCGCCGATCTGACCGGTGATGACCAGCTGGCCTTGCCCATATTGCGCACGGCTGCCCTCGGTGACCTGCGCCGAACTGACAAGCCGGGCGCCTCTGCGGTCGGCATATTGGCTGTCCTCCGCCTCGGTATCCTGGCCCAGCACGATCACATCCGCGCTCCAGCCCGGCGCAATATCGACCCGCAGCGCCGCGCGGCCCGATAGGATCGCGGTGCGGTTGACATTGCTGCCACCGATTTCAGGCTTGTCGATATAGCCGCCGAGCGACGCCAGATCGATATTCGCGCGCAAGGTCGCGGTCTCGCCCACTAGAGGGAGGTTCATGGTCGCATGAAGATCGCCGCCCGGCTCGCCATTGGCAATTGCGCTGGCACCGCCCGAGACAATGAGGCTGGTCTCCCCCGCCTCCGGCGCGCGCGGCACCAGCCGGATGATCCCGCCCAGCGAGCCTGCGCCATAGAGAGTGCCCTGCGGCCCTTCGAGGATCTCGACCCGCTCCATGTCGGACAGGCGCAGATCAGGGTCGGGCGCGTTGTAACTGAGGCGCAGGTCGCCGAAATACTGGCCGACAGTGGCCTGCGTCGGCCCGGTGAAGCTCGAATCCGCAATCCCGCGAATGAAGAGCTTGTTGCGCCCGCTGCCGAGATAGGTTGAACTGACCGTGGCGGCGCGCTGCATGATCTTCTCGGTGCCGCCCACCCCGCCACGTTCGAGCACTGCACCGTCGAGCAGCGTCACCTGCCCGGCGATTTCATCGAAGGTCAGATCGCGCTTGCTGGCGGTGACGATAATCGGCGCGCCTTCGGTCTCCGGTGGGGGCGTCGTCGCGGTAGCGGTGGCCGCAACGCGCAGCGGACGCGGGCGCTGCATGACTGAAGCGCGGCGCGCCGGCGCTGCTACCAGCCGCCATGCCTTCGGTCCGACCTTGACCGCCTGCATCCCGCTCGCCCGGGCGAGCTTCCTCACCGCGCTTTCGGCATCCATCCGACCCCTAATTCCGGCCACTCGCTGCCGCCCCAAGGCAGGGTCAGCGATGACGATGCTGGCGTCGGTCGCCCGTGCAATCGCAATCGCTGCCTCGGACACCGTGCCAGCAGGAATCGCCAGCTCGCGCGCTTGCGCAGCCAGCGGCGCAGGCGCGGCCAGCGCAGCCACGATAGCAAAAGGGACGAAGGCTCTCACAGGATCACTCGGCCGCGATCACCCAGCCCTTGCCGCGCGGCGTGACCCGCACGCCGAGCAGCGCTTCAAGCGCGCGGGGATCAGCACGCACCTGATCCAGCGCGATGCTCCCGGCAAGCCGAATATCACTGGGGGCTGCGGTAAAGGGAATGCCGGTGGCGCGGGTGAGTTCCGCAGCGATTTCAGTGAGGCTCGCCGCCTCGAAGCTGATCCGCCCGCGGGTCCATTCGCCCACCGCCTGCGGATCGATGGGCCCGACCCAATACCGCTCACCCGTCCGCACGGCCCGCTCGCCTGCATCCACCCTGAGCGCCTGAGCCTGAGGGTTCACGATCACCGCGCCCTCGGCCACGGCGAGATCGAGCGCTTCGCCCGCCAGCCGGACATCGAACACCGTGCCGGCATCAACCAGCCGGTCGGTGCCCGCCATCAGCACGAAAGGATCGGCGGCATCGTGCCGAATGGTGAACAGCGCCTGCCCGCCTTCGAGCCGCGCCGCGCGATCACCAAGCACCGCCAAGCGGCTTCCACCGCCCAGTTCCACCGTGCTGCCATCGTCTAGCGCGATCAACCGCGTCTCACCCGGAGCGGTGGCGTAGAGCGTCTCGCCTTGCGGGCCGAACCCAAACATAAAGCTGAGTGCCAGCACCAGCGACGCGGCAATCGCCCCACCCAGCCACGCGCGGCGAGTGGTCAGCCAGCCGCCCGGCGGATTGTCGTTGGCGGCGGGGGTGAAGTCCGGCTCGGGTATCGAGTCCAGCACCGCGTCCGCTTCATCCAGCGCGAATTGCACCGCATCATAGGCGTCCGCGTGCTGCGCATCCGCTTCAAGCCAAGCGGTAAAGCCGTCCCAATCGGCAAAGTCGGGCTCGCGCGTCAGCACAGCCCATGCGAGGGCCTGTTCGCGGATCGGCTGGTCAGGTCTCATCACACGGTTTCTCCTGCCAACAAGACGGAGCCGATCGCCTCATGCCTCATCGATCTTCTCCCGCACAGCCACGATTTTGCTGTAAGCGCGGCGCAGATCGCTCTCGACCGTGCTGAGGCTGACCCCAAATTCATCGGCGAGCTCGCGCTGGGTGACGCCTTCGATCCGGTTACGACGGAACATCGCGGCGGCCCGCTCCCCCACTTCGGTCAAGGCCTGCTCGATCAGCGCGACATGCTGGCGTGCGGCGATGATGCGGGTCGCATCCGGCGCTGGCGCGATATTGTCGGTGAGGCCGGGCTGGGCTTCGGACCATGCCCGGTCACGCAAGGTGCCTTGACGCTCGGCCCGGTAGCGGTCGATCATCAGCCGGTCGGCCGCGCGCATCATGTAGCCGATCCCGCTTGCAGCCACCGGATCGGGCGCCGCTGCCAGCCTGAGCCACAGCTCCTGCACCAGATCCTCCGCCGCATCCCCCGCGCCGCGCGCGCGCAGAAAGCGCAGCAAGCGCGTCCGGTTGGCGAGATAGGCCTGCTCGATTGGGGCGGTGGGGGCCATCGGGAGTCCGGACACGGTAAGGGCGAAGAGTGGTCGAAGCTTGTCCGCCCTGCGCCTGAACCCAGGACGAACGCGGCTCTCTTAAGCGCAAATCTCTCGCCCGAACAGGCCATGAAGAACCGCGGCCCTGCCATACCCGCCCTCCACCGCAGCTTTGGGGCGGTTCGCGGACATGGCCGCAGGTGGCTGATTTATGTGAGTGCCGCTTGCCGGCCCGGCCCGCAGCATTGTGACTGCCTACTAACGGAGGACATTCCCATGGCAGATACCATCAATACCGGCGAAACCCGCGAACTGATCGCTTCGAACAAGGTCGAAGGCACGGCTGTCTATGATATGGGCGGCGAGCGTCTCGGCACCGTGAACAACTTCATGGTCGACAAGCGTTCGGGCAAGGCTGAATATGCGGTGATGCAGTTCGGCGGGTTCCTCGGCATCGGCGCCGATTACTATCCGATCCCCTGGAAGATGCTGAACTACAGCACGGATCGCGGCGGCTATGTGGTCGATCTCAACAAGGATCGGCTTCAGGATGCACCGCGCTATGCCGACAATGACGAACCGGATTACAACGCCGGCTACGGCCAGCAGGTCTATTCCTACTACGGCGTGACCTACTAAACTGATCCGATGGCCCCGCCCCAGTGGCGGGGCCGTCACTCCACCGGGTCGAGCGCTTCGGCGACTTCTTCGGTCTTGCGCTGCGGGAGCGCGATCATGCCGAGAATGAACAGCGCAAAGCAGAGGCAGATCGCGTTGGGAATGATCAGCGTCCATTCGCCCTTGAGCACCCCGAACGTGGTCCAAGCTGCAAACGCCAGCGCCGTCAGCGCAAACATCGCGAGCGACAGCCCCTTGGTGGATCGTTCGCGGATGATCTTCCAGGCCTGCGGGGTAAAGCTCGCCACCGAAGCGCAGGCCCCGATGGTGCCGACAATCGTCACCCAATCGATCATCATGACGCTTCCACCGCTTCCAACATTACCCGATTGCGATTGAGCGAGCCCGGCAATTGCACCGCCAGCGCGCGTGCCATAGCCTCGCGCACGTCGCAGCGCAGATCAAACAATTCGCTGCCATTACGTCCGCTCATCAGAATCCGCAGTTCAAGCGTCTGCGCGGTCATGTCGGTAACCTGCAACCCTGCAACGCGCTGGTCCCACAGCCGGTGGCTCCGCACTGCGTCCAGCGCAATGTCGCGCAAGGCTCCGATATCGGCGGCATGATCGACATGGATGAACACCGTGCCCAGCAACTGGCTCGTTTGGCGGGTCCAGTTCTCGATTGGCTCCTCGACGAGCTTCGATACCGGGATCACCAGCCGCCGGTCATCCCAGATGCGCAGTACCACATAGGTGAGGCCGATCTTCTCGACCCGGCCCCATTCGCCGCGATAGACGACAACATCGTCGATCCGCACCGGTTCGGTGAAAGCGAGCTGGAAGCCTCCGACGATATTCTTGAGCAATGGCTGCGCAGCGACCCCGACCGCGAGACCCGCCAGCCCCGCCGACGCCACCAAGGCGAGGCCGATCTCGCGCACTGCGGGAATGCTCAGCAGCATTAGCCCGGCGCTCACGACGATGACGATAATGGTCGCAATTCGGGTGAGGATATCGACCCGGGTACGGCGACGGCGAGCGGCGAGGTTGTCGACGGCTGCGATGTCCGAATGGGCATCAATACTGTGTTTGGCAAAGCGTATCAGCGTAATCACCAGCCAGCCCCATAGCAGCGGCATGATCATCTGCGTTGCGCCGACGATCCGGGCGGCCAGCGCCTCGCTCGGCACAGCCAGCTCGTTCAATAGCAACAGGGCCAGCGCTGCCATGATCCAGCG
>DLGU01000177.1:12035-12279 GCA_002482865.1 Porphyrobacter sp. UBA7686 | reverse complement strand
GCGCCGCGCGATAAACCCAAGCACAAGGTGCGCGCCCAGAGCAGCGAGCACCAGCCCGAGCGCCGCGCCCAGTGTCATCGCCCATCCGATCAGCCCCGCCTCATCTGGCAGGCGCGCGGCCAGTTGCTCACTCAGTCCCATGTCAGATTACCCTCGATGGGTTCGTAGGCAGGACTGACAAACTTCGGGTCACGGCACAGGGGGTTGGAGTACATGGCGGCGGAACTCCTGTCTGGCACGGCCA
>DLGU01000177.1:0-11888 GCA_002482865.1 Porphyrobacter sp. UBA7686 | reverse complement strand
CCCTCGCGCCGCATTTCCTGCAGGGTGCGATTGAGATGCACCGGGCTCAGCCCGTTGGCTTCGGCCAAGTGGTTTTGTGTGATCGGCAACTCAAACGTCAGCCCTGTGGCCAGCCCCACTGCCTGCAACCGGTAGTAAAGCTCCACGAACAGATGCGCGAGCCGCTCCAGTGCCGAACGCTGCCCGATCGACAGCAGCCATTGGCGCTGGATCCCGGATGAGACCATTTCGTGCCACAGCAGAGCGCGGATCAGGTTCGGGCGCTGGTCGATCACCTCCTGAAACTGTTCAGGCTGGATTTCGTAGAATTGCACGCTCGTCAGCGCGCCGATCGAATGGTCGAGCTCTTGCAGGATATAGACATTGAGATCGCAGAAATCGCCCGGCAGGAAAAAGCCTACGATCTGCCTGCGCCCATCCGGCAGGTCCTTGTAACGGCACGCCCAGCCGGAAACGAGCAAGCGGACCACCGAAGGATTCTCTCCCTCGCGGGCAATGTCACTTCGCGCATTGAGCGTGCGGATCGGGCCTGTTTCCAGCGCCGAAAGCGCTACGCGGTCGGCATGGTCGAGCGCCATGTAGCGGCTGAGCAGCCGGAACAATGGTTCCGTCCCGGCATCGATCATTGTGGCCATTTGTGTTGGTCCCGACTCAAATCAGGCTGGAGCACCCAGCCCGCTTCAAAGCGAATACGCAATAAGGGACACTAACCCAAATCATCATTCTGGCGATGATAGATGCGACCAAATGAATTGGAAATCCGGCCTGTTGTATCGCCCGTCGTGAAGTTAAGCGGCGATGGCGTCAGTAATTTCCGGGCGGATCACTTGCGGGAAAGCTCTGGTCGCTGGCTTCGTCCACGCCCGTCCACTTGCGACCGGGGGAATCGCGCATCGCTGCGGGGCCGGAATCGCGGACGTCATCATGGGACTGGCGTGGCTGGTTGCCGGCAAAAGCGGCATTGCCGTGGCTGCTACGGCCACCCAGCTTACGGGACAGCGCATAGGCCGCGCCGCCGACAGCGAGCATCGTGAGAATCATTCGCATGGTGTGCTCCTTTGCATCCCCACCGTTGTCGGCGTGCGAACCCGCAGCGTCCCTATCGTGCGTTAGTAGCCTCGAAGGTGCTTTTCCCCAGACCAACTTATGTTAATCCCGCGCCCGGCCCCATCGCTTATGCCCCCCTCGAGAGGCGACTTAATGCCGGATCTTCCACACGCGACTGCCGAAAGCCTGTTCAGTACCGTCTTCAAGGCGCTGCCCGATGCTGTGTGCGTCCTTGAACCGCTGGAGGTTGCGGAGGGTCAGGAAAGCGACTGGCGCTATCTTTCGACCAACACTGCCTTTTGTACGCTTTTCAAGCTGGGCGACCTCACCGGACAAAGCCTGCGCGAACGGTTCCCCAAGCACGCGACCCAGTGGTCGGAACATTTCACACGCGCTCTCACCAGCTGCACGTCAGAGACGCTGGTTGAAGAAGGGTCAGATCAGCCGCTCGTCTATGAAATCGCACTCACCCCGATCGATCATGGCCAACGCGGCGCGATCATGGTGCGAATCCGTGACATTACCAGCGAACACGTCGCCCGCGCAGGGCGGCGCGAAGCCGATGCCCGCTACAAGCTGTTGTTCGATGCGATCGACGAAGGCTTCTGCATCATCGAGGTCGTTTTCGATGACGAAGGCAAGGCGGTCGATTACCGCTTCCTCGAAGCCAATGACGCCTTCGTGGGTCACACCGGCCTGATCGACCCGATCGGCCGGACCATGCGCTCGATGCAGCCCGATATCGAGGATCACTGGTCGGCAACCTATGGCGCCGTGGCCTTGAGCGGAGTGGCCAAGCGGTTCGAGAACGAATCCTCCGCTATGGGCCGCTGGTTCGATGTCTTCGCCTTCCCGATCGGCGAACAGGCTCCCTATCAGGTCGGAATCCTGTTCGAGGATATCGGGCCGCGCAAGACGATGGAAATCGCGCTCCGTCACAGCGAAGGCCGCCTGCAATCCCTCATCGAGGCGACGTCCGATCTGATCTTCCGCATGAACCCGCAAGGCACCGAGATGGAGCAGGTCGGCGGCAGGGACTTGCTCGGCAATCGCGGCGAGCCGGGTAACTGGATCGAAGACTTCGTTCCCGAAAGTGACCGGCCCTTGGTGGAATCAGCGCTCGCCGAGGCGATCCGCAACCGCCAGCCGCTCAAGATCGAACACCGCGTGCTGACCGGCGACGGCATTGTCGGCTGGCTTTCGTCGCGCGCGATCCCGGTGTTGGGCGATGATGGTGAGATCACCGAATGGTTCGGGATGGCCACCGACATCACCGCCCGCCGCCAGGTCGAACAGCAGCTCTCCCACGGCGCAGAAATGCTGCGGGTGGCGAGCGAGATCGGCAAGGTCGGGCTGTGGGATTGGAATGTCGAAACCGGCGAATTGACCTGGTCGGACGAACACTTCCGCATGGAAGGGTACGAGCCGGGTGAAATCGTCCCGACTTATGAGATTTGGGCGGACCGTGTGTACCCGGATGATCGCAGCGCCACCGAGGCCAAGATCAAGGAAGCGATGGAAAGCGGCTGCGAATATCTCAACGAATATCGTGTCTGCCATCCCACGGGCGAAGTTCGCTGGCTGTCAGCACGCGGTCGCTTCCTGTTTGACGAAAACGGCAGTCCGGTGCGGATGCTCGGCGCAATGGTCGACACCACCCAGCGGCGGCGCGAGGAGGAATGGCAAAGGCTGCTCGTGGCCGAATTGCAGCACCGCGTGCGCAACCTCATCGGCATGGTCCGTTCGGTCGCCCGCCTGTCGGCGCCCAGCCATCGCAATGTCAGCGATTACGTCGATCACCTGATCGGACGCCTGCAAGCGATGGGCCGAACCCAGAGCACCCTCACCCGCTCACCCGGCCGCAATGTCGATCTGGCCGAGTTGGTGCGCGAGGAATTGCTGGTCCACGCCGCCCAGCCGCATCAGTATCATCTGGACGGGCCAACCATCGCCCTGTCGCCGCACGCGGCCGAGATTGTCACACTCGCGATCCATGAACTTGCGACCAACTCGATCAAATATGGCGCGCTCGGAGATACTGGCTATATTCGGATTGTGTGGACGACTCTCGAAAAGAACGGAAAGCCCTGGATGAACTTGCGCTGGCAGGAAACCTCGCCGCAGCGCAAGACGAAGTTCAACCGCAAGGGCTTTGGGCGGCGGCTGATCGAGGAGCGCGTGCCCTACGAATTGCACGGCGAAGGGCGCTTCGATATTCACGACACCGGAGTGCTGGCGCAGCTGGAGTTTCCGCTGACGGATTCCGGCAGCATTCTCGAGACCCGTTCCTGATTGGGGCGCTGCCATGACTGACAGAGTGCTCTCCGGGTGCCGCATCATCATCGTCGAGGATGACTACTACCAAGCACATGATTGCAAGCAGATGCTCCAGCAAGCCGGTGCGAAGGTCGTCGCAGTCACCGCGGTCGTGCCCGATCTGCCGGGTCTGCTCATCGAAGGGCCGATTGACGCGGCGCTGATCGACATCAACCTGGGCCATAGCCACACGTTCGATTTCGCGCGCGAGTTGCAGGCGCGGGCAATCCCGTTTGCATTTCTGACCGGTTATGACGCGGGGATCCTGCCCGATGATCTTGCGGCCAGCGTATGTATCAGCAAGCCGGCCGACCTTGACCGGGTGATCAGCGTCATCGCCGGATTGGCGACACGCGGGAGCTAAAGCAATGCGGGGTGAGCGCAGTGATCCCACTGCGCTCACCATCTCTCCCATCCCGGGGGTTACTTAGGCCGCGATAGCCTTCAGCCGTTCCTGATCGCGCGGCGTCTGCGTGCGCGGCGCGAGATAGGCGCTGTCGAACCCGGCGACCTGTTGCAGGCTTCGCAGGTCATGAATGATCAGCTGCTTTGATCGCAGCGTAATCAGTTGATCCTGACGCAACTGTTGCAGCTTGCGGTTGATGTGCACCGGAGTGAGGCCAAGCGCGTCGGCCAGATCGTCCTGCGTCAGCGGGAAGAACATCTGCTCATCCAGCTTGGGATCGACCAGCGAAAGCCGGTAATGCGCCTCGCAGATCAGATGCGCCATCCGCTCCAGCGCATCGCGCCGACCGACATTGACCACCCATGATGCCATCACGGCATTTTCCATGCTGCCATAGCTGCGCATCGCTTCGCCCACTGCCGGGAAACGGTCGATCACGCGGCGCATGTCGGCGTGGAGAATATTCACGATGCGGCAGGAACTGAGGGTTATGACTTCCTCAATCGCGACGCCATCGGGGGACGAATCGAAGTAGAAGGCATCACCCGGCAACAGCAAGCGCGTGATCTGCCGCGCCCCATCGCGCAGGATCTGGTAACGCGCCGCCCAGCCGCTCAGCACGACAGGGAAGGACACCATCTCGTCGCCATCGCGCGAGAGGTACTTCTTTGCCGCGATATCCTTGGGCTGCCGACATAGTTCTTCAACGGCGGCCAGCTCCTCATCCGAGAGTACGGCCGCGTGCGTCAGGCGTTGTAAAAAAGCATTGGACACTGGCGTCCTCCTTGGGAGTGTTGCGTCATATGCAATATCCCTCAATAGCCGTTTCTTCTCTCACTCAAAAGTTACGTCGGGGGTCGAATTGCCTTCGGCTCACCGGAAAAAAGCGGCACACTGACTTAAACAACCACCTTGATCGGTAAACTGGGCGAAGCAAAGTCCCACAACGTGGCCTTTCTGGCTACGATGGAACAATGCGGTTTGGCCCCTACGGTTCCTTGATGCCTGAAAACAGGGACGACCGTCTGTAACGGCACGGCGAGAGAAGGCTGGAAATGACACCGCAATGGCCGTCGGGGGCGCCCTAATTTGCACGAGTCCAATTTAGGTTAGAGCGTGCCGTGCGTGGGCTGGGCAGAGACCATGGCACCAGAAGGTCCCGATCCTTCCGGTCATCGGATGACCCAGCCAGCGTTCGGCTTCCTTATGGCTCGGTCATTGCCCCAATATACTCCCCGCCCAGCGATGGGCGGGGTTTTTTGTGGGCTTCGCAGCCGCGCCTTGGGGGAACCGCAAGGGTCGGCAATGCCGGGATTCTATCCCCGGTTAGTGTTCGGCCCTGTTCACCAAGCCATGCCCGCGGCTCCCGTCCCTCCCGCGGGACCAATGGCAGTTACCTATTCATGTCCTATCACGAATTCCTGCTGTTCGCGGGGCTCGCCATTCTGTCAGCCTACTGGTTGCCGCGCTTCATTTCGGGCCGCGAACCTGCCGCATCGGCGCTGCTGATTCTTGCCGGTTTCGTCTGCGCGCTGGGGATCGACGAAGGACCGGCGCTGTTTACCCCAATCAGCCATCCGCAATGGTGGGAAACACTAAGTGAGATGGCCGTGATCGTCGCGCTGTTTGCCACGGGCATGCGGCTCGACGTCGTGCGCCCCTTCTCCCGCTGGCGGGTGACGTGGCGGTTGCTGGCGGTGGCGATGCCGCTGACCATCTGTGCGATGGTGCTGGCAGGCATGGCAGCCGGCCTGCCGCTGGCGAGCGCGCTGCTGCTGGGCGCTGTGCTGGCGCCCACCGATCCGGTGCTGGCGGGCGATTTGCAAGTCGGCCCGCCAACCGAAGGCGGCGAGCATCCGGTGCGCTTCGCGCTCACGACCGAAGCCGGGTTGAATGACGGGCTGGCCTTCCCCTTCGTCTACCTCGCTATTGCAGCGCTAGGTGGGATTTCCAGCACCGAAGCGTTCAACTGGCTCAGCTATGACGTCGCCTATCGGATTGCAGCGGGCGCGGTCAGCGGAGGTTTGACGGGGTGGCTGCTCGGGCAGGTGGTGTTCCGCTGGCCGATGAGCAACATCCTCGCCGAGACTGGATCGGGCGTGCTCGCGCTGGCAGGTGTGCTGGTGTGTTACGGCGCGGCCGAGTTCATCCACGGCTATGGCTTCATTGCCTGCTTCGTGGGCGGGATAGCGTTCCGCCGGGTCGAGTCCAAGCACAGCTTCCACAGCAATCTCCACCTCTTCAACCTTGCCATCGAACACGCGCTGACGGCGGTGTTGCTGCTGATGACGGGGGCGGCGCTCGGCACCTATGCGGCGTGGGTGGAGTGGAAACACGTCGCCATCGCTGCGAGCCTCATCTTCCTTGTCCGCCCGCTGAGCGGGTGGGTAGCGCTGGCCGGGTCGGGCCTGCCGCCGCGCGAACGCTTTGTCACCGCCGCCTTTGGCGTTCGCGGGATCGGGAGCCTCTACTATCTCGCCTTTGCCGCAAGCGCGGCGCCCTTGGCGGGGCTGACCGACCTGTGGCTGATCGTGCTGGTGGCGATTGCGCTGTCCGCCTTGGTCCATGGCCTCAGCGCCGCCGCCGTGCTCGCACGCATCCGCGCGGATACGGCATCGCAACCGAAGCGCAGACCTCAGCCTGAACCGGAGCACGCACAATGACCCAGCCGCAGCCCCTCGCCCTGCTGCTGGATTTCGATGGCACGCTGGTGCCGATTGTCGCCACGCCCGACGCCATTGTGGTGAGTGACGATCTGCACGCCTTGATCGCCGAGGCGATGGAGCGGCTGGACGGGCGCGTCGCGATCATTTCCGGCCGCTCACTCGAGCAGCTTGATACGTTGTGGGGCGAGAGGCTGAACGGCATCACGGTCGCCGCGAGCCACGGACTCGAATTGCGCAGCGACGGCCTGCTGAGCGCGCCCCAGCACTCTGCGCTGTTCGCCCGGCTGGCGCGCGAGACCCAGAAGCGCTTCGGCGCGCAGCAGGGCGTGGTGATCGAACTCAAGAGCTTCGGCCTCGGCCTGCATTACCGGCTCGCGCCGACGCTGCGCGAGGCGGTGCATGATTGGGCCAAGGAATGCGCGGAGGATCATGGCCTTGCGATCCAGCCCGGCGATATGGTGTTCGAACTGCTTTTGCCCGGTGCGAACAAGGGCGAGGCCGTGCGCCAGATCATGGACCGGCGGCGCTTTGCGGGGAGCTGCCCGGTTTACATCGGTGACGACTTGACCGACATTCCGGCCATCATTGCCGCACGCAGGTTCGGCGGGCGCGGGATTGCGGTGGGTCAGAAGATCGCCGCCCACGCCGATGACGTGCTGGCTGGCCCTGCCGAAGTGATCAGCCACATCCGCAAATTGCTGTCGTAACCGGGCTTCGGCCAAAATCACCACATAGGCCATTTTTTGTTCGCCCGGTTCGGGCAAGGGTCGCAAGGTCGCTGGATTTCGCGGACAAGGTCCGCCCCGGCTTTACCCCTGCAAGGCTGCACCCCGTGCGGCTTTACCCCACAACGGAGGGTCGCCGATGCCTCGCCTGATTGCCATTTCCAACCGCGTGCAAACCGAAACAGAAGGCGAGACCGCCAATCGTGGTGGGCTGGCCGTCGCACTGGCGGCAGGCTTGCGCGCCAGCAACGGTATCTGGTTCGGCTGGTCGGGTGAGCAGACCGAGGAATTTACCGGCCAGATCACCTTTCGCCGCGCCAATGGCGTTGCCACGGCCACCATCGATCTCGAAGCGCAGGATATCGAGGAATATTACAATGGCTTTGCCAATCGCACCTTGTGGCCTCTGTTCCACTACCGGCTCGATCTCACGGAAATCGCCCGTGATTTTGCCGGAGGCTATGCGCGGGTGAACCACCGCTTTGCCGAAACCGTCGGCCCGCTGATCGAGCCTGATGATCTGGTCTGGGTGCATGACTACCACCTCCTTCCGCTCGGCCAGCAGCTGCGCGAGCGCGGCTTTCGCAACCGGATCGGCTTCTTCCTCCACATCCCCTGGCCGCCGCCAAGCCTGCTGATATCGCTGCCCGATCACCGCGAGCTGGTCGAAAGCCTGCTTGATTACGATGTGGTCGGCTTCCAGTCGGACGAGTGGCGGCAGGCGTTCATGGACTATGTCACTGCCCATCTCGATGCCGAGATTGATGGCGAGATCGTCAGCTTCGGTGAACGGCGCACCCGAGTGCTGGTCTGCCCAATCGGGCTCGACACCGCCGATTTTTGCAGTGCGGCGCACACGATGGCAGCCAAACAGGCGCAAACCCAGCTGATGGTCAGTGCGGTCGGGCGCGACATGATTGTGGGCGTCGACCGGCTCGATTATTCCAAGGGCTTGCAGGAGCGCTTCATCGCCTACCAGCAGTTCCTCACCAACCACCCCGAACTGTGCGAGAAGGTGTCGCTGCTCCAGATCGCACCGCCATCACGCGGGGATGTGCCGAGCTACCAGCAGATCCGCGCTGAACTCAACGCGCTGTCGGGCAGCATCAATGGAGAATTCGCGACGATCGACTGGGTGCCGATCCGCTACGTCAATCACGGCTACTCGCGGGAGAAGCTGTTCGGGATCTACCGCGCCGCGCGGGTTGGGCTGGTCACGCCCTTGCGGGATGGGATGAATCTGGTCGCCAAGGAATATGTGGCAGCCCAGGATCCCGCCGATCCCGGCGTGCTCGTGCTCTCACGCTTTGCCGGGGCCGCGGCGCAGCTGGAAGGTGCGGTGATCGTCAATCCGCACAGCAGCGAGGATATGGCCGATGGCATCGCCCGCGCGCTCGCCATGCCGCTCGCCGAACGGCAGGAGCGGCACAAGGCGATGTTCGACTGCATCGTCAAACAAGACGTTCACTGGTGGTCGAAAACCTTCATGGAAGCGCTGGAACAGGCAGGGCCAAAGCCCGCCGCGCGCCTGCTGCCCAAAGCCGTCAACGCCGACTGAACACCCGCAAACAAAACCCCGTGCGGCGCGCAGCCACACGGGGTTTAGTTTTGTCGGTAGGGTGGTCTGGTCAAGGCGTGGGTGTGGCCTGGCCGCCCGCCATCGCGGTACCCGGCTGCGGGGTATTCTTCTCCAGCCAGTCATGGTGCTTCTGGACGGTCGGGATCGCGCCCTGGGCAAACTGGCGCAGCTCCGGAATCTCGCCTTCACCGCCATAGGCCTTGAGCAAGGTCAGCGCCTCGCGGTGCGCTGTCATTTGCTGGCTCAGATATTCGCGGTCGAAGGCGGCGCCCTGGAGGCTCTGAAGGATATCGACTTTGGCCTGATTATCGGCGTCGAGATTGATCGGCAGCGCCAACGTCTGGCCCGAACTTCCGACCGCATCCTCGAGTGTCTCCAGCGCCTTCGAATGATCGGTGACCATCATCTGCGCAAAATCGCGCACCGACCCGGCTTCGGCCTTATCGAGCGCGATGTTGGCCGCGGCGATTTCATACAGGTTAGACATGGCAGCGGCCTGCACGAAGGCCAGCGACGTGGGGGCTTCTTCGGTCAAGGCGCTGTCAGCATCGTTTTCGGCTTGGCCAACTCCGCTTGCAGCCATGTTCTCGTCAGAGCCGGGGCTGTTGCAGGCCGTTGCCAGCAGGCTGGCGGCGATCAGCAGTGGGATACGCATGGTCCATCCTTTCAAATCAGCCGCGCGCGCGGCGGGAGGCTACCATTGATAGGACGCGAGCGAGCCGGACGAACTCACATAGGCCAGTGACCCGTTTTAGCCCTTTGCGGGCGCTGGCGGGCCGCAAATCCTTGCCGAGTATAGGGAACCCGGACGGAAGGTGGCCCAAGAGAGGTGGGGGCGAAACGTGACGGAAAGGTGCCATGCACAAGCCAGCCGCGACCAGTTCCTGTGAAAACCCTGCCTCCGGCTTCACCGATGAAATGACCGCATCGCTCCCGGCGCTGCGGCGCTTTGCGCAGTCGCTATGCCGTCAGCGCGACATGGCTGACGATCTGGTGCAGGAGACGATGGTCCGCGCGTGGTCATCGCGCCATACCTTCCAGCCGGGCAGCAAGTTCCGTCCGTGGGTGTTCACGATCCTGCGCAACCAGTTTTATAGCACGGCACGCAAGCGCAGCCGCTTGACCCCTTGGGACCCTGAGGCGGCCGAGCGGATTCTGATCCAGCAGCCCAATCAGGAAGAGGGGCTGCATCTGCACGATATCGAGGTGGCTCTGGGACAATTGCCCAACACGCAGCGCGAGATGCTGATGCTGATCGCGGGAGCGGGGATGAGTTACGAGGAAGCGGCGCTTGCGACAGATTGCAAGATCGGCACCGTCAAGAGCCGGATCAATCGGGGCCGCGCGGCGATCCGGGCGATCATCGATGGCGCGGACGCCTTGCCCGAAGCCTGATGATGGGCGGGCCCGTCCACTGGACAGGCCCGCACACAGACGGCGCCGCGGATGTGCCTCACAATCAGCGCCGTCTGAAGCCGAATGGCTTTACTGGGGCAGGTTGTCGGCCTTTTCCTCAAGCGCGTCAGCCTTCGCCTCGGTGCTGTCGCGCACGGCGTCAGCCTTGTTCTCAAGGTTCTGCTCGGCGTTCGAGTCCACCCCGTCGACCGTCTGGTCGAGCGTGTCGGCGCGGTCTTCCATCTGATCGGCGGTCTGTTCGCCCGCTTCGCGGACGTCTTCGGCCTGGGCTTCGAGCTGTTCTTCCTGCTTGCTCTCCGCACAGGCGGCAAGCGCGAGGGCCGATGCGCCAAGCGCAGCGATGGTAATGATCTTCTTCATGTGACGTGCTCCTTTGTTCAACGCACGGAACCGCGGCGAACGAGATTGACGATGGCGAGCAGGATCAGCGCGCCAAGGAATGACACCAGCAATGCGCTGATATCGAACGCGCCCGAAGTGATCGGCGCAACGCCGAGCAAGGGCGAGATCAGGAACCCGGCAAGCAACGCGCCGACAATGCCGACCACGATGTTGAGGAGAATGCCCTGCTGGGCGTTGGTCCGCATCACGATGCTGGCAAGCCAGCCGAGAATGCCGCCGACGATGATGACAATTATTAGGTTCATTCGTTGTCTCCTGGCCGAGGAATGTTCCGGTCCGGCACGGTGACGCTGCGAGGCAGCGATGCGCGGAACGGCTTCGACGCGGCCCTGACTGACAGGTCGGCGACTATTCACCATCACCTATGTTGTGCTCCCAAGGTGGGCGCGACTCAGGCCTGCGCGTAACCAATCGGGCAGGATCGCAGGCAATGTCGGCGCTCTGAGGCGCGCCCCAAAGCGAGAACATAGTTAAATCTGCCAGCGCAATATCCCGGAAAGCCGCGATTGTTGCGATATCGGGCAAACCGGTGCGGGATATATCACTTGACGAAACTACCGGCTCTCCTGATGATCCCCACACGGTAGAGCGGTCTGCCAACAGGTCGGCCACAGCTTTCAGCACGCAACGTGTGGGCGCCGCATGATCGAACGGGCACGCCGAAATCGCCCGGCCTCAATGGGCTAAGCGGCAATCCAGGGCAGAACGACCGGTGCGTTAGATGCCGGACCAATTGCCAGGGGACGACAAGAGGCGGCGGAGGGATCGCGCCGGGCCTGTGCGGAGTTGGTTCTCTGCGGTGCCCGACTGACCCTTTCGTAAAGGTGCAGTGGGGATGGGTGAATGGCCGGGACGGACAACCTTCAAGTCGCGCAAGACAATTGGATTGGGTGCCTGACGTATCAGAGCACTGCGACCAAAATTCCGGACGCAACCGAGCTGCAATCGCTCGCCCGGCAAGCCCGCGCGCGCAATCGCAGTGTCGGCGTCACGGGAATGTTGCTGTTCGAAGAAGGCCGGTTTCTCCAGACCCTTGAAGGCCCGCCCGAAGGGTTGGAGGCAATCTGGTCCTCAGTTGCCCGCGATCAGCGCCACAGCGAAATCGAAGTGCTGAGCAAGCACATGGCTCCGGCCCGGTTGTTCACCGGCTGGGACATGTTCCTCAGCAGCAATGTCAGCCGCATTCCCGATCCGGTCGGTGGCCAATTCGACCTGCCGCCCGCCGTGGCCGAGCATGTCCGCAAGGCCGTGCAGATGTCGCTTGATGGCGACGATATCGGCCTCAACGCGCTGATGGCAGCGCTCGCCGAACAGGGTTGGACGAGCGATGC
>DLGU01000019.1 GCA_002482865.1 Porphyrobacter sp. UBA7686 | reverse complement strand
GGCATCATCGGCATCGCGCTGGGCACGGCAATCCTGCCCGCCCTGTCGCGCTACATCTCGAAGTCCGAGGACGATGAGGCGGTGCGCCTGCAAGCCAATGCCATCGAACTCGCGATGCTGCTGACCTTGCCTTGCGCCGTCGCGCTGTTCATCACCGGCTTCGCTTTCGTGAAGGCCTTCATGCAGGGGCAGGCTTTCACCGCCGAGGACGCGCGGGTGACAGGCATGGTCACATCGGCGCTGGTGGTGGGCCTGCCCGCCTATGTGCTGGTCAAGGTGCTGACCCCCAATTTCTTCGCCCGCAAGGACACCCGCACCCCGGTCTACACCGCAGGCGCTTCGCTGGTGGTGACGGTGGGCCTCAACTTCGCGCTGGTGCCGACCCTTGGCGTGGTCGGCCTCGCACTGGCGGGAGCCGTCGGCGCGTGGGTCAATATCGCGCTGCTCGGCGGCATTCTGGCGCGGCGCGGTTTTTTCCGCCTGCCCGCCCGCGTGCTGGGCCGGATCGGACGGATCGCGTTGGCCTCGGCGTTGATGGGTGCGGCGCTGGTGGGGCTGATGCAAATCATCACGCCGTGGCTCGATGGCCCCTTCACCATGCGCCTGCTGGCAATCGGTGCAATTCTCGCGGTCAGCCTCGTTAGCTATGGCGCGGCAACCGTGGTGCTCGGGGTTCTCGACAAGGCCACCGTGCAGCGCCTAATGCGCCGTCAGAGCTAAGCAATCAGGACAAATCATGCGCGTCGTCTCCGGCATCCAGCCCACGGGCAAGCCCCACCTCGGCAATTATCTCGGCGCGATCCGCAATTATGTGGCGTTGCAGGACGATGCCCATGCGGCGCGCGGCGAGTGCCTGATTTTCATCGCCGATCTTCATGCCCTGTCGATGGCGCACAATCCGGCCGAGCTGCGGTCATCGACGCTGGAACTGGTGGCGACGCTGGTCGCCTGCGGGCTCGATCCCGACAAGGCGATCCTGTTCAACCAGGCGCAGGTGCCGCAGCACCCCGAACTGCAATGGCTCTTGAACGGCACGGCCCGGATGGGCTGGCTGAACCGCATGACCCAGTGGAAGGACAAAGCCGGCAAGAACCGCGAGGGGCAATCCGTGGCGCTGTTCACCTACCCCGTGCTGCAAGCCGCCGATGTGCTGCTGTATCAGGCAACCCACGTGCCGGTGGGCGAGGATCAGAAGCAGCACTTGGAGCTCGCCCGCGACATCGCGCAAAAGTTCAACAATGATTTCGGGACCGACGACGCGCCGATCTTTACCCTGCCCGATCCGATCATCCCCAAGGAAGCCGCGCGGATTATGTCCTTGCGCGATGGCAGCGCCAAGATGTCAAAGTCCGATCCCAGCGACATGAGCCGCATCAACCTCTCGGACGATGCCGACACCATGGCGCAGAAGATCAAGAAGGCGAAGACCGACCCCGAACCGCTCCCGTCCGAGGAAGCGGGGCTGGCAGACCGGGCCGAGGCGAAGAACCTCGTCGGCATCTACGCCGCGCTCGCCGGGCAATCGCAGGGCGAGGTGCTGGCGCAATATGGCGGACAAGGCTTCGGCGCCTTCAAGCCCGCGCTCGCCGATTTGCTGGTGGCGAAACTCGGCCCGATCCGCGACCGCTTCGTGGCGCTGAAGGACGATACCGAAGCCCTCGACGCAATCCTTGCCCGCGGCGCCGCCAAGGCACGTGAACGCGGCGCGCCGACGCTGACGGCGGCCTATCAGGCGCTGGGGCTGGTGCGGCACTAAGGCGCCGGTTCTAAAGGCGTTTTTCATCTTTTCGGTTTAGCGACGCTGCATCCTGATGAGCGAGCTGATCCGTCATGAGCACCATTCAAATCGTTGAAGTGCCGCTCAGTGCGAACGACAAAAGATATCTGCAAGCCTACTCCACCGGCTCCGTCGGGGAGTGGGTCGGGTCCGCGCTTTGGATTAGTTGCCTTGTCGCTGGCGTCATCTACGTCGTCACCCGAAACGTTTGGGCATGGCTGATCCCAATTGGTGATCCTGATGACTATTCTCGGTGGATTTTGCTAGCGGCTGTTGCGATTGGAGCTTGGGCTAGCCGTTCGATATGGATACTCGCCTACAAGGCGCTCCGCATTTCGCCAGATAATTCCCGCCCTTTCGAACGCGATCTGACGGACGGCGTCGCCCATGTGCTGACTGCCGATGTCCAGCGCGTGGTCGAGATTGAAGAATACGAGGACGAAGGCGAAGGCTTCCTTCTTGAACTCGATGACGGCCGTGTACTGGCCGTGATCTCGCAGGAATTTTACGAGTTCATCCATGATTTTGAACTGGAAGAAGGCTTTGAGGACAATCGCGATGCCTTCCCTCAGACCCGAATCGAATACCGTTACGCCCCGCATTCCGGCCTGCATCTCGATATCCGCGGGGTCGGCGAACCGCTGAAGCCCGTCGGGCTGGTCAAGACCGACAAGCACCACTTCGTCAAATCCGGTCGCAAAGGCCCGCGCCGCTTCATCGGGGCCGAGGACGGGACATTCTACGAAGGCACGCTCGAAGAGGTGCTCGCCCGGCTAAAATACACGCTGTGGCCCCTGCCAACCCGCGACGCCGAGGATGGCTGACCGGGCTTTCAGTCACGGCTCTTGCGACGAACTGCTGTCATGGCACGACGAACGTTCAAATTCAGTTCATTCCCGCGTATTATGGTATCGCGGGTAATCGCCGTTGCCTTCATTGCAATGGCTACCAGATGAAGGTTGTGCCATGTTGCCGTCGATGAAGACTCTCACTCGTCTCGCCCTCCCGTTGGCCCTTGCTGTGGGGCTGTCGGCCTGTGCCACCCCGTTCAAAGCCGATGTGTCGCGCTTCGCCGTGCCGCTGCCTGCGCCGCAAGGCCAGAGCTTCGCGGTGGTTGCGGAAGACCCCAAGCTGGCGGGCGGGCTGGAGTTCGCCACCTATGCCAACTCGGTTGCGGCCGAGATGCAGGAACTCGGCTATGTCCGCGCCGCATCGCCGGAAACGGCCGATCTGCTGGTGCGGTTCGATTACCGGGTCGATGGCGGGCGTGAGCGGGTGCGTACCGATTTCAACGGCGCAGGCTTTGCCGGTAATCCCTGGGGCCCGTGGGGCGGCTGGGGCGGCGGCTTTGGCGCATGGGGCTTTGGCTTCAACGATCCGTTCTTCG
>DLGU01000114.1:9350-34162 GCA_002482865.1 Porphyrobacter sp. UBA7686 | reverse complement strand
GTCAAGCGCGACGCGCGCGGCCGCAGGACAGGAGGCCGCAACCGCGCCCTGATCCTCTCTCAGCCGCTCAGGCGCGGCACAGGCAGCACAAACACCATCGGGGACGGCATACCGCCGCGCCCCTTGGCGGAGCCTTTTAGCAGCTCTACACACAAGCAGGACAGCCGCCGCTCTTCCGCTGCAGCCACACCCCTCGCAATCGCCCGCCTGCAGCCGGGTGCAGCTCCAACCCATTGACCCGCCACGCAAACATCCCATCCGCGCACAAACTGCAGCCGGATGCAGCGCACTCCGCGCCCACCTAATCATCTGTTATAAAACGCAAATCTCGCTGCAGCAGACTACCGCTTCGCGGTGTACGGTGTGCTTACCATAGGGACTGGCTAGCTCCCCTCGATCAGCGGCCGGTCGGGCCGCTGAGAAGGCGTCTGGCTTTCCAGAGAGAGCGGGCCGCCGACAGGTGGAACCTAGACCCGATACACTCGCTCAATCGCCGCTCGCGGTCTACGCCCACCAGAGCTTTTGGATGTATTTATGCCTTGCCATGCAAGCGGGCTTCCCGCCACTAAGATGCGATCTTCGTGGACGCGAGAAGCTCCAAGAGTTCTGATAAGCTCATACTTTCAAGGGCACTCGCAGCAGCAGTGCTCGCCTTTCTATCGCCGTTTCCTTCACCAGTAATCTGATAGGCACCCCCAGTCGATTTCAAAAAAAAGTAAAAGGGCGAAGCGGGGTTACCTTCTGCAGAAACGACCACCATCGAAGCTTGATCTTCACAGCTATATATCAACCACTCCGAGCCGCCGAATGTCCGGCTAATCGGACCGGTTTCACATTTCATCGGTGCTGGTTTGAGTAGGGGCTGATGGCTTTCGCTAGCGATATCAGCCGCGACTCCCAGAGCCGATAAAAATATCATCGCGGTCAAAATCATCGGCCTACCTTCGGCTGTCTTTCAAGGAGTGAGTAAAGCGCATTATCGCGTATAGCATGGAGAAAGTGAAAACAGTCAGCAACATGCTATACATAATCATCGACAGCACAGAATTGCCGTATGGAATCTGTAATATGAAATTCGCGTTGATAAACAATGAAAATATCACACATAGAATTATCCTAATTTTTCCGCTCTTCACAAAGGCAATCGCTGGAGATGCAATAATAAGTACGAATGCGACTGCCCATATTACAGAAGAACTGTATAATAGCGATACGAACGCAGCCGCAGATGCAAATAGCATCGCGAGAACAATTCCAAATAGCTTCAGAACTACCATTAGCGACCGGTGCGACGTGTGGAATTGTAAATGCCGCGCCTGATGTCGCCCTCGATCTTCCTCTGGAACACCGCTCCACCCAGCGCACTTCCTGGCCCCTGCTGTATACGAGCGTTTCCTTCACCTACTACAAAGATAGTGGTTGAATGATCTCCAGGGACAATAGCTTGCGCTACATAGCCAGGATTGAGTATGTGTTGGCCCGGAATAGTTACGTTAACGACAACCGTGTTCCCATTAGAGTCTCGGGTCACATAAGAAGTTACATTATCAGTATTTGGAAACGGACTAATCCCGGCATCGTTCGTAACCCCTGCGGCGGTTGCCGGTGAGTCATTTCCTGGAGTTGGATTATCGATCACTGCCTGAGTAATACTTTCACCGACATTACCACTCGATGGGGTTGATGCCTCAGCAGTGTACACGTGATGTCCCCCCTCATTGGGTCCAATGTATCCCGGATTATGCTCCGCAGGTATTGTGAAAGTCCCGATGTCATCCCCTGGGGGATCGCATAGAGCGCTTCCACCTTCTTGCCCCACACATTCCAACCCAGTTGGATCAACGTTATTAATCGGATCGTTTGCGACGTATGCATAGAGGTTGAACTGGTCCTCGTATCCGATGGGGTCGGTCTGGAGGAACCTGCCTAGGGTGGGGGAGTAGATGCGGGCCTTGTAGTAGTACATGCCCAGTTCGGGGATCCACGCCTGCCCGGTGTAGCGGAACCGCCCCTTGGTGGCGATGTCGTTGCCGGTGGCGGTGTCGGGGATGCCGTACTCGTCGTAAGAGTTGGTGGCGATGCGGTTGCCGGTATGATCGGTGACCGCGACGATGCTCCCGCGCGGATCGGCGTGGAGATAGCGCCGCAGCGTCGATGTCTGGGTCGCGCCCTCGTACCAGATCAGCGGATCGTCAGCCTCGCCATTAGAGCCGTGGGCATAGCGCCGCAGCATGGCGTTCGAGCCATTGTACTCGCCGATCATGGCATTGCCGTCATAGGCGAACCGCTGGATGCCCGAGGTGCCGCCCGATACCTCGTAGAGGCGCCCGGTCGGATCATAGAGCAGCTGGGCCTGCAAGGTGCCCGCATAGGACAGCGCGCCGCAGTTGGTGGAGCCGGTACCCTGCGCGCGCTTCTCGACCAGACGGTTTTCGGCGTCGTAGAGATAGACGCTGCTACCATCGGCAGTGAGGTTGCCGTTGGCGTCGTAGCAGAACGCCGCGCTTCCTGCGTTCGTGTACTGGTTGAGCCCGTTGGTGGTGTAGGACCGGGTCAGGTTGACGTGGCCGTCCCACGAGTAGCTGTCGTTGCTCTGGGTCTCGGTCAGGATCTGCGAGGCCGGATTGCGGGTGTAACCCCAGGCAACATCGCCCGCGGTCCCGTCGAGATCGAACCCGATCGAGCTGAGGCGCCCGGCCGGGTCGTAGCCGAAGTTGCGCGCGTTGGCCGTCGCGGTCAGCGCGGTCCATGCCAGCTGGGTGTTGAGCCCGCGATTGTTGAAGTTAGCGGTGCCAAGCTGAACCGTGCCCTCGCGCATTACCGTGGCGCGGTCGAGCCCGTCGTGGTCATAGGTGAAGAACTGCCCGTCAGGGTAGGTGACCCGGGTACGGCTGTCGTTGGCATTGTACTGCGAGGATACCGTGCGGCTCGTGCCATCGGTGTTCTGGGTCTCGGCGGTCAGCCGCCCGAACCCGTCGTAGGCGTAGGTGATCCCGGCCCCGGTGAGGCTGTCGAACCTTGCCTTCGTCTGCAGTCCGCGCAGGTCGTACTCGTAGAACACGTCGCGGGCGTGAATCGAAGCCAGACCAGTGCAGGCGGCACCCCCAGCAGCGCATACGTCCTTCACCGTAACCCGGTTCAGCGCGTCATAGGTAAACGCGATACGCCGCCCGTCACGCTTCCTCAGCGAGGTGCGGTTGCCGTTGGCGTCATAGGCATATTCCTCGTAGTCGCTCTCGTTGAGCGCACCCGCGGTACTTAGCGCCGTGGCCGGGGTCGAGGCATTGAACGCGGTGGGCCGCGTTTTCGAGGGGAACACCCAGCGGGTCTGCCGGTCATGCCCGTCATAGCGCAGTTCGGCACGGTTGCCGTTGGCGTCCACCACATCCTTGATCTTGCCGTTCGGCGTGTAGCTGTAGGTGACGTCGGCGATCTCGATCGGCGTGCCGACCGCCTTTCTCACCTGCAGTACCTGACCTGCCGCGTCATATACGGTCCGGGTGATCCGGTCAGGACCGTTGGTCCCCTGCGTTCCCTGCGTGCACGCGCTCGCCGGCAGCGNNGCGAGCCGTACACCGCCGGATTCATCCGTACCGCCGTGCACTCGAGCCGGCCGGCATTGTCATAGCTGTACTGGCCAAGGCTGATGGTCACGCCATCCGAGCCGATCACTCGCTCGACGGTCTTGCGGTTGCGCAGGTCATATGCAGTCTCAACCGTGGTCAGGACCTCGAAACCGGTCGTCGGCGAGGATGCAAAAGTAGGCCATGCCGCCGGAGCGACATTCTCTGAGTACCAGCTTTTGAGTTCCCCCGTTTCAACTTTTACCGGATTGCCGCGCTGGTCGTAGGACGTGCGTGTTGCCGGGTGCCTCAGCGGACCATTGCCATCAGGATCAGGCGCGATCGTACCGGTAACCCTCCCCATGGCGTCATATCGGGTCGCGTAAGTATGTGGCGAAGATGAGGCCTGTGCCAGCACGGCCGGGCCCGTTAACAGCGATCCGGTTGCCCCGAGCGCAAGACCCATCCGAACCAGAGTGTGCTCGAACCCCCTCATGGACAGGTCACTCCCGTTCCAAGCGGCTTCGTCTCTGCGATGCGCCGACCAAGCTGGTCATACTGGTAGCACGTCCGCAGCGTATGACCGTCTGCCACCGCCGAAACCCCGCGTACCCACAAATTGTTGGGGCCACTGTCCGGTCCGTAGTCATACAGCGTGCGGACTTCGTCGGACGGCCCCGCTGCGCATGGAGCAGACGGGTTGCCGGTTGAAGCGCTCGTCCGGCACATACTCTCGGCCACCAGCACCCAAACGGGATGGGATGCCTGCACAAAACCACCCGATGCGCTTGCAATCCAAGCAGACCGCTGAGCGTATTCATACCGCGTCTGGGGACGGACACCATTCGGCAACGGCGGAAGTGTCGAAGTTAGGACTCCACCATGGACCGGGCTGAACGTATTGTTGGTCACATTGCCGTTCGCATCGGTGGCTGTCGCAGGCTTGCTACAGGTCTTTGCAAATCCGCAGTTATAGGTCGCCGACTGGATGATAGGGGGCAATGCCCAACCCGGTTTGGCGCTTTTTTCCATTCTGCTGATGTTGCCGGCTCCATCATGCTGGACGTCAACACGGGCACCCTCAGGATCGATAAAATACTGGAGTTGGGTAACGACGCAGCGATCATAGATGTCAGTGGCGGGCAGCCCTGCCTCAATGACGGGGTCGCAGTAATTCATGGTCCAACTACGCCCAAGAGGGTCAATGATCTCGACCGGACCCGGTGTAATCTGGATACCCTGGAAAGAGCTCTGGAAGGTTATGGGAGTGGGAAACCATGGATCTTGTGGAGGGCCCATTGAGCGCGGCAGATCCGGAAACCCATAACGCACGACAGTTACATTACCGGCAGCATCGGTCCAGCGCCCTCCCGCGATCTCGTTGATCGACATCGTGATCGAAGGCGGATTGTCGTATTCATAATAGTAAGCCTCGCCGGTCGAGAAAATCTGATAGTTGGTTATGATGTGGTCTGCAGCCTCCTGATCTCGCCGGGTAGCGATGCCCCACCTCATATATGCGTCTGTTTGTCCCGGAGGTATGATCCCGAAATGACCGTTGACATCATTACCGATCGTCCAGGTTGCGCCCGATGCATCTGTAGCGCTGCCGCCGTTGTAGGTGCTGTGCGGAGCGCCTGCCGGACAGATATTACTGACGGGCTTCACGCCTAAGGCCAAATTCAACACACATGCCTTGGACGGCTGCACACCCGTCGCTGGGTACTCCAGAAGCAGCGCATAACCCCGAGTGCTTACCACGCTGCGCAAGCGCGTCCCGTCCAGCTGCCCTAGGGGATTATCATACTCGAACGTATAGCGCGTGCCGTCAGGATCGATCCGCTGGGAAATGTATGCACAGCGCATTGTCGTTGAACAATCGCCACTGCCGATCGGCCTGAATGTCATAATTGTACCGTCCATACCTTCGTAAGTGTAGACGGCGCTCGCGCTCGCACGTGTTCCCTGAAAGGTTAGGCGCGCAAGAGAGGTGTTCGAGGTGTGAGTGAAGCCGGTGTTATGCCCCGGACTCTCAAATGTCTCGACGCGCCCCGGCCAGCGCACACTGACCCGATAATCAGGGAAACTCGGATTGTGATCGAACTGTTTGGTCTCGAGCCTGATTTTCCTCTCGGTAATCATGACATGCCAATTATGGCCAAGGATGGGGAACGGGTTTGTATGTCCCATCACCGGAACCATTTGGGTTCGCGTGAACGATAGTCCCTGGCCATCGCCAATCGACACGTCGGTCTGACTGAATGCATATTGTCCGGTGCGCATATCTACACCCCCGGGTGAGATCGCTAACTGCTCAGCCGGCGGAGTGACAATCTCGGAACGATCCTCAGCCCAGGATTGAGCGGGACCGAAATGAAAAGCCGTGGCAAAAACTGCGAAAGTTAACACCCGGCGTTTAATGAGCACGGTCATGTCTGATCCTTCACTTGGAGCTTGTACCGCAGATCCCCCCAGTTTTTCAGTTCTCGGGCGATCAGACACACTTTTTTCAGAAACACACTTCGCTCTGCTCACCGGTGATCTGAAGCTGCAGCAAACCTGTCGATGTCGCGCCAAGAATGTCACGCGCCACATAAGCTATCGTGTCAGTTCCCACGCCCCCCGTGGAAACGTAGGCGATGAACGAGCTGCCGCTGATTGAGGCGAAGCCCTTTGAGCCTTCACCTATGCTCACGAGCGCAAGCGGATAATGACTTTCAGGATCTGTGTCGTTCGAGAGCACGTTTACTGATCCGGACCCGCACTGCAGGATCGACATGGAGTCAACGTTGGCCTGCGGCGGCTGATTTGGCGAGGGTGCCGGCGTCGGACTGGGTGCCGGCGTCGGACTGGGTGTTGGTGTGGTACCGGGAGTACTGCAACCAACTCCTCCAGCGCTGCTGTTGGATGCATACTCCGTCCGATTGCCCGCCGGATCGTAACAGATCGACTGGGTCTCGCCATCGTTTGGGCCGCCTGTCGCCACCACACGAACTAGACGGCCCAGCGCATCATACGTGTAGGTCTCAGTGCTGGACTGAGCACTCGCAGCGGCGCAAGCAATGGACGCGAGCGAGACGCCCGCGAGAAATAATTTGCGGCGCATTGAGAACGACCCCTATTGCCTATGATGAGATAAGATCATGGAAAAGGGCCGTTGGTCAACAACTTATTCGGCGTGGGGTTTGGCCCAGAATTCTGCCGTTTTTGCTTGGCGACGCCTGCTAACTTCGATTCTCCAGCACGAATCGAGGCCCGACCAAGAGCACTGAGGAACTGGGGGCACCGCAAAAACGGTCGATTGCGCGATGCCGCGGCGACGCTGTCCAAACTCCGTGAATCTGCCCTCTGGAATCTCCTGAAACCCTCTCTTGATTGCTCTTCCGAAAATGGACTAGGGCATGGCGAGTTTTGGGAGATCGAACATGCTCGTCGGCTACGCGCGCGTTTCCACCCGCGATCAGTCCCCTGCCCTGCAGATCGAGGCGCTGCGCGAGGCAGGTTGCGAGCGCGTGTTCACCGAGAAGGCATCCGGGGCCGCACGTGATCGCCCCGAGCTGCAGGCAGCGCTCGACTATCTGCGCGCCGGCGACACGCTGGTGGTGTGGAAGCTCGATCGTCTGGCGCGTTCGGTGCGCCAGCTTGTCGACACGGCCGAGGATCTCGCCCGGCGCGAAATCGGCCTGCGCGTTCTCACCCAGGCGATCGACACAACCAGCCCGGGCGGCCGGCTCGTGTTCCATGTATTTGCGGCCGTGGCCGAGTTCGAGCGCGAGCTGACCCTTGAGCGCACGCACGCGGGGCTCGCCAAGGCCAAGGCGCTTGGAAGGCGCGGCGGACGCAAGCCTGCGATGGGCCCGGCCGAGATCAAGCGCGCCAAGGCGATGCTCGCCGATCCTGACATTACCGTTGAGGAGGTTGCGCAGCAGATCGGCGTACGGCCCTCCACCCTCTACCGCCACATCCCGGGCGGACGCAGCTCGTTGATCGAGGCTCCATGACCCTTGGTCCTCAGACTCCGCCCAAAGTCGCGCCGCGACTGGTTGCAGCGCCCAAGATCAGGCAACTGCTCTGGTGCGATTTCCCGCAGGATGCCCAGCTCCCCGAATTCTGGAAGCGCCGTCCGATAATTGTGCTGTCCTACCGTAATACGCTGCACGGCGCGGTCACTGTGATCCCCTGCTCGACGCAGGCGCAGCCCGGGAATGCCTGGGCCTTTCCCTTGCGCACGACAATCGACGGGCGCGCGGCATGGGCGATTTGCGACAAGCCCTCGACCGTCGCTGTAAGCCGCCTTCTGCCTGATCGATCGGGCATCGCTCGCATGCCGGAGGACGAATTTCATGAGCTGCTGAAGCTGGTTCTGGAGTGGTTGCCGAAGATCCCCGATTGAGCCTCATCTTGCCAAAGCGGACAATTTGTCCTATATCCCCCTTACACGCGGCCCCGAAAGGGTGTCCGTTTCCCGAAAGGGAACTAAGCGCCAAGGCCGTCCCGCAGGGGCGGCCTTTGGTTTGTGTGGCGACACCATCCGTCAGGGGGCAATTCTTGACACCGACCATGAGCGCGGCAACCCAGAGCTTCATCTTTTACCGCCACACCCGGGGCGGACACAGATCGTTGTCCGAGGCAGCATGACCCTTGGCGCGCACCCTCCCCTGCCTGGCTGGCTTCATCTTGCCGCCAGCCAAGCTCGACTCCGCAGCGAGTTTCACCGTGACGAAAGGCTGAAGGCGCTCAGGTGACCGGGCAGGATTTCATGGATGAAGAGCCGCAACTCGCGCCGTTGACTGTCCCGCCGTCTCTGGAGGCTCTGGATTCTGAAGGGCGGATCGAGGCTATGGTCGCGTGGTTCTTCGAAAACTTCGAGGATCCGGCTTATGAAACACCCTATGACGGCCGCGAGGGTGGCTACCAGTATATCTGGGGTGGGCCGCATGAGGCGGCAGATTACATCTACGATCATTTCCCGGAAGCCACCGAAGAGGAGCATTCCGAAGCGATCCAACGCATCGATGCCGATGGCCCCTATTGGGCCCCTGCGGGTCACCGAGTGCTACCGCCAGATGAGGACTTTGATGAGCGCCCCGCCCCCTCACTGGAAGAGCGGCTCGCGGCGCTCGCAGGGCAACTCGATGTTCTCACTGGACATGTTGGTGAGATGCTTGCCTTGCAGCAAAAGGGTGCCGGTGTAGGGATCGGGCATAACAATCCACCGCCGGACGCCTATGACCCTCCTGCGCTCGACGGAGTGCTGGAGAGCATTGCCGAGATTAGAGTCGAGCTGGCACGGCCAGATCCAAAAAACGACGCAGCGGAAGAGATCGTGACCAAGGCGGAGGGACGCTTTGCCCGGTTTCTGACATGGTTCCGCAATCTGGTGCAGGAGGCTCCTACGCTGATCGTGAAGGGTGCGATCGGGGGAGTAGGTACGCTCCTGGTGAACTATGCAGTCAAGCACCAAGCCGAGATCATGACCGCTGCCAGCATTGTCGCCGAAACGGTCAGTGATTGGGAAACGTATTTGAATTCAACGTTTTAACGACACTTCGCATTGAGCGAGCCGCCCTGCTACGGCACGAACTCCGTCGACGGCTGCCTATCCGGATTGACGGGTGCACATTATATGGTGCAGGAGCGAGGAAAGGTTTCAATGAATGCGAGACTGCCACGAAGCGGCGTCGCCCGCTGATTTGCAATTGGCGCGCAAGGGTCAGAAGGGGGTTCGAGATGGCTGACACCAAACACTGCGGGGCCTCGCTCGACAGCTTTCTGGAAGCGGAAGATGTTCTTGACGAATTCCAGGCCAGAGCCATCAAGGAGACAATTGCCTGGCAGCTCGCCGAGGCGATGAAAGAACGCAAGCTCAGCAAAAGCCGTCTCGCTGCAATGATGCATACGAGCCGCACCCAAGTTGATCGCGTGCTCGATCCCGAGGATGGCAACGTGACCATCGAAACGCTGCAGCGCGCTGCTGCGGTTGTCGGCCGCCGGGTGCAACTCGAGCTTATCTGAACGAGGCCGCATGAGCTTGGCGCCTGCCCTCCCCTTCCCCGCAGCTGCGGACCTTGAGGCTCACCGCTATGAGCTCGCCCGCGCGCGCCAACTTGCAAGAGCATGGGCGAAAACACTCCCCGAACCTCGCCGGCGCGACATGGCGGCACTTTTCACGCGTGCTGCGATCGAATCCTACCGGCTGCAGGCCCGCCCAAATGCTCAACTGAGCCCGCCGTTTGCCCGGCCCTATGGCCAACTTGATCTTGCGGTTAACGAGCTGGCGCAAGCGATCGGCCGGGAGGCAGCCCTGCTTCCAATCGATGAAGCTGCCTATTTCCTGACCGGCCTCTACACAGCCCTGCTTGCCACCCGCGAGCGCGGCGCGTTGGGGGCCTTCTACACTCCCCCGGCGCTCGCCTCACGATTGCTCGACATGGCCGAGGAGCAAGGTGTCGACTGGACCTGCGCGCGTGTGCTTGACCCTGCCAGCGGGGGTAGTGCTTTCCTGTTGCCGGTGGCCCAGCGGATGATAACCATCCTGCGCTGGGCCGAGCCTCAGTTCGTCCTGAGGCAGATCGGTGCACGACTGCTGGGGCTGGAGCTTGACCCCTACGCGGCGGGTTTCGGACAGAACGCCATCGAGTTGTTGCTGGCAGACGTGACTGCGGCTGCAGGGCAACCTGCGCCTGTCATTGTGCGCGTTGCTGACACGCTGGAGGAGCCGCCGGCAGCCCGGTTCGATCTGGTGATCGGCAATCCGCCATATGGCCGGGTGGCGCTTACCCCTGAGCAGCGCCATCGCTTCTCACGCGGGCTCTACGGCCATGCCAATCTCTACGGCGTCTTCACAGACATTGCGGTGCGCTGGGCCAAGAAAGGCGGGGTGATCGCCTATCTGACCCCGACCAGCTTTCTGTCTGGTCACTACTATTCCGCACTCCGCGAACTGATTGCCAGGGAAGCGCCGCCTGTAGCCATCGACTTCGTGGATGCGCGCCGCGGCGTGTTCGAAGACGTGCTCCAGGAAACATTTCTTGCCACCTACCATCGCGGTGCGAAGCCGGGCCGCGTCCAAGTTCACTATGTCGAGGTCGCAAGCGAGCGCGAGGCGCGCGTGATTCGCAACGGCACCGTCGGGCTCCCCTCCCCCGCCTCGCAGCCCTGGCTTGCTCCCCGCGATCCGAAGCACAGCCAGTTGATTGCCGCCGCCGAGGCTATGCCTGCCCGCCTTGCTGACTGGGGCTACAGCGTATCGACCGGCCCGTTGGTCTGGAATCGCTTCAAGGACCAGATGCGCGAGCGTCCCGGCCGCAGCGTCTACCCCTTGATCTGGGCGGAAGCGGTGACTGCGGATGGCAGATTCATCTACCGCGCAGAAAAGCGCAATCACGCTCCCTATTTCAAGATCGAGCGGGGCGATGCCTGGCTGTTGGTGAAGGAGGCCTGTGTCCTGGTTCAGCGCACCACTGCCAAGGAACAGCCGCGCCGCCTGATCGCCGCCGAGCTGTCGGGCGAGTTTGTCACCGAGTATGGCGGTGTGGTGGTAGAGAACCACTTGAACATGGTGCGGCCAACGTCACGCCCGAAAGTGTCGCCGACGACTGTCGCAGCCGTGCTCAACAGTCGTATCGTTGACGAGTTGTTCCGGTGCATTAATGGCAGCGTTGCCGTGTCCGCTTTTGAACTGGAGGCGATCCCCCTGCCCTCACCCGCCGCCATGCGCGGCGTCGAACGCCTTGTAGCGCAAGGAGCTGGCAGCGAGAAACTCGAAGGCGAGCTAGCGCGCCTCTATGGGCAGACCGCAGCATGATGGCGCTTCTCACCCGAGAGGAGGTTCACGCCCGGCTTCAGGACATATTCCCTGATGGCGCGGCGAACCGAACCTATCTGACCCGGATGCTGGCAGCGAGCACGGTATTTACCGCGCTTTACATAGACGCGATCGAGAACGGCACCGCGTTCCTTGGTCCCAAGCACGTCTACCGGATGACCGACGAGCAGGCCGCCAAGGTCGATGATGCAAGCCGCAACGCCTATGCGACAGGCGTTCTTCGCCCTGGCGGACACATCGAAGGCCAACGCTGGTATCAGGACAACACCCGCGAGCCGATCCGCGACGAGACCTTGCGTGAGGGATTGGTGGCGATCGGAGCGGTGACTGAGCGCAGTGATCTGCCGACAACCTCTAGCAGGCCGCGCTATGCCTTGAAGGCCGCATTTGCCGCGCTGTTCGATCCGGCGCTAACCGGCGAGGATCTCAAGGCCCGCATCGCAGCATGGCAGGCGGAGGCCTTGAGCACTGGCGCGCTCGCGCGGATGGCGATCGTGCGGCGCGGCGCCGGCATCAGCACCGACCAGGTGCTTGTCACCTTTCCCAATGGCGAGACCCGCAGGATGAAGCCGGGACCGAGTTCCGAGATCACCAAGGCGGTGGTTGAGGTCTTTGCGCCGACTTTTCTGGGCGATCCTGCCGTGGTGTTCCTCAGCGAGAGCGGGAACAAGGTGGTTGCCCGGGATGAAGAGCTGGCGCGCTCGATTGGGCTTGCAATCCAAGCTGACAAGAACCTGCCCGATACGATCCTGGTGGATCTTGCGCCAGCGCACCCGCTGCTGGTGTTTGTGGAAGTGGTTGCGACCGATGGGCCCGTCAACGAGCGTCGTAAGGAGGCTCTGCTGGAGCTGGTTGCCGCAAGCGGTTTCCCGGCCGAGCATGTCGCATTCGTGACCGCGTTCCTGGATCGCAGCGCCGGACCTTTCAAGAAGACGGTCGATGCGCTCGCATGGGGCAGCTACGCTTGGTTCGCCGCTGAGCCCACAAATCTCATTGTCCTCAGCCAGGCAGACAGCCGATTGAAGGGATTTCCTTAAGCGTTTTTGGACCGAGACCTTCGATCAGGTCACGACCCTCATCCGACAGGCCGACTTCGGCCTAGTGCTGGGGCCGCACAAGGATCACACCCCCGAAATCGCGAGCTAAGTAATGGTTCTGCGGAACGACCGGCGCGCCATCCTTGCTGCGGCCGCCCATGCTGGGGGCCCGATGGCTATCTCCACGGATTGCAGCAGACTGACAGCAGGCAGGCCGCCTGACGACAGGAGGAGCAAGCCCGTGCTTCGGCGCGAACAAGAGGTATTGCATACAAGTCAAATTGTCGTCATGTAGACATGTAGGGAGTATATCATGGCGACAGTCGCGATTATCAGCCAAAAAGGCGGGGCGGGCAAAACCACCCTCGCCCTTCATCTTGCCACCGTCGCACAGGACGCGGGCCTGGTTTCGCTCATCGTGGATACCGACCCGCAGGCCACAGCCAGCCAATGGGCTTCGTGGCGTAATGATGAGCCCCCGGAGGTGATTGACAGCCCTCCTCCCCGCCTTGCCGCCAAGGTCGCGCAGGCGCAGGAACAGGGCGCGCAGTTCATCGTGATCGACACGCCGCCCCACGCCGACAGCGCCGCGCGCGCCGCCGTCGAGACGGCCGACCTGGTTCTAATTCCGTGCCGTCCGAGCGCATTCGACCTTGCCGCCATCCAGACCACGGTAAAGCTGGTGCAGCTCCTCCGTAAACCTGCCTTCGTCGTGTTCACGGCCGGGTCGCCCAATGCGCCGCGCATGTATGAGGAAGCGGACGAGCTGGTGGGGAGTTTCGGCATATCGGCCTGTCCGGTGCAGCTCCCCGATCGCGCCGCTTACCGCCATGCCAGCGCCGAAGGCCGCACGGTCACGGAAACCGAACCGAACGGAAAGGCAGCGGATGAGATTCGACAACTATACAAGTGGGCATGCCGACAATTAGATATGTCTACATTTCGACAGTCAGGAGAGGCAGCATGAGCCGCAAACCATCATTCGCAAATCTTCGTGATCGCGCGGAACCGGTGCTGGCCGAAGCATCGGCATTGCCAAAAACAGCGCCATCGAGCGAAGCACCGGCAAGCCGCCAAGGCCGCAAACAGATTGCTGGATTCTTCACCCCTGAAATGTCCTTCGCGCTGCACACGCTGGCCCGACGACAAGGGCGGAGCTTGCAGGACTTGATGGCCGAGGCGTTCAACGATGTTCTGCGCAAGCACGGCGAGAGTCCGATCGGGGAATAACTCAATCCGACATGTCTTCATGTAGACATGTCGGATTGTATGCAGCCGTAATTGACTTGGCGGACGCTACCGAAGCGGCTTGCGTTCGTGTCGTTTCTTGCAGAAGCCGACGAACGCACCGCCGGGGCTTTTCAGATCGGGCTGGCCCATGTCGCGCCACCAGGCGACCCATTCCTCATAGAGCGCATAGACATCGTAACCCGGCGCGGCCGTCTTAGCATCGTGCATTGTTTCCGGGTCGATATACGGGGCATCATCGATCGCTTCCGGATCAGGGAGGGGTTTCAAGGCCGACCGTTTGCGGAACAGGACCACATCGTCCTCCATCGACACCGCATAGTCCGGGATATGGCCGTGATCGGCATCGTGCTCGCAGACTTTCTTGACGAGCGCGCGAAACACACGGAGCGGGCTGCTGGAGCCGCATTTTTTCTGGAGCAGCTCAAGCCCAATCCGCCATTCGTCCTGCATCCCGCAATGCTTGCGGGCGAGTTCGTACATGCGCCGCTCGAACGGTTTGCGCAGGCGGAAATAGTCCCGGTGGAGGGTGAGCACGTTTTTGCTGATGACCGAACGATAAACCCAATCCGAGAGGGTGATTTCGAGATCGAGCATTCGGCCATCGAAGGTCTTGCGAGTGACCCTGGCTTCCTCGATCAGCCCGAAAATCCGTGTTTCTTCGACTCCGCCAGTCTTGATGTTGGTCCGTATCGTCGTGCCGCGCAGCCGGGTGAGGGCGTCAGCGAGAAGGCGATAGCCTTCGCCGCTGGTCTGGCGGTTGGTCGCACACAGCATGTCGTAGGCTTGGAGGCGCACCGTCCGGTTCGGTTCTTCGCCTTGGTTCATCTTCGCGATGAGCTGCGAGATGCAGTAGATCAGCACGTCCTTGTCATGAATCGTCGCCAAGCCCTTGCCAGAAGGGATGATCTCGATGACGCTGCCATTGTGTTCGTAGCGCCGCATGCGATTGTCGGGCTTGGTCGAGAGCGAAAAGACCGGATGCTCCATAGATGCCATGTCATCCTTCGGAATGGCGTCGAGAACATCGCAGATGAACAGGTCTTGGTTAGGGTGACGAACAGGTAGCAGAGGCGTGCGCTCGCTCCCTTCCTGCGGATCGACAGGCGTTTCCTCGAACGGGGCAGGGCGGGGTTCTATCGTCATTTCAGATTCACAGAGCTACTATCGTCATTTCACATACGCAAGCCCGTTATCGTCATTTCAGATTCACCCAGTCTGCTATCGTCATTTCGTTTACACACTTGAGCGCCGCAAATCCCGCTCCGAACTATCGTCAGAGTGGATTCACCCTTTCGTCATAGTGGATTCGGGTTATCGTCAGAGTGGATTCATTGCCGAGGTTTTTTGCTCAGATAAACATTTATGTTCAACATCTTGCGCGGCTATGGATTTTCCGTAACACAACTCTTAACCCATATATTAACACAGGGCCACCTGTGGATAACTCGAGGGTTAAGGTAGCAGGCAGCTGAAGAAGGCGAAGCAGCTAGTCATTTATTCTACAGGGCAGCGGTGGGGGCGAACGTAGTAGGCGGCCTACGGCCGCAGGCTTTGCGGAGGGATGAGGACGAAACGTAATCTCCTCCCAGCAGACGCAGCGCGAGTCAGCGCCGGAGCGGAATCGAAGACGGGAACAGATCCCACTCTCGAAGAACAGGCGATGGTAAGTGGCGGGTCTGGTAAGGCTGCCAGGTTTTGCGGCAGAGCCGCTGCCTGCACAAACCAATGCAACAAGGTCAGTCGATCTGCTGCCATCCGACGATTGAGCGGGTGTGGATCGTTACGAGTTCACCCTCTGCAACAACCAGCTCGGTCCACTCGGCCCGACCGGTGATGCGGATGGGCTCGAGAGGACCGCCGGGGAAATATATCCTGGCACGTCCACCATGCAGCAGATGAGCCGAGGCTTCTTCAACGATGTGCTCGGCTGCGTCGAAAACGTGATCGAATTTCGGATCTGTCATGGGCAAGATATTATCACTTCCGGTGCTGGTGTCACCATCACAGCCCGGGCGAAACCGCAGATAGTCAGAGCTTTCGCGATCTTCCGACTTGGTCTAATCTGCCTTTACCCGCCGGTCAGTCCCGCGCGGGTGAGGCGTGGAAACCTCTGAACTCTCGGCCGGTCAGCATCCATGCTGGCCGGGTGGCTGTCGCGCATGTCCAAGGCTCTGCCCAAAGGCGGCAGCGCCTGCGCGAGAGTCCAGGTTTCCAACACCCGGCTCGGGTCCGCCTCCAGCGCAAATTGGAGAGCTGTGACCCATGATGACCGAATTTGGCCTCGGTGCCCTGCCAGACCCGCCACCAGCGCGCATGCGCGTGCGAAACGGGCGGGGCGAAGTCCATCGCCCCTTGGCCTGCGATCTGCCCGAAACCGCATGGTACGACGCCATGTGCGGCAATCCATGGAACGCCGCGCTCGACCTGGCCCGTGTACCCAAGGTGGATTGGCAGCGTCAGATCGCTTTCATGCTTCAGGACGTGCCGTTGCCTGAAGTCGCAGTTCATGTCGAAGCAGCCCTGCTCGTAATGGCCGAACTCACCACCGCCAGCGCAATCGCCCATGCGGGCGACGGGGACAAGCCGCGTAGCGAAGCTGCCTTCTCCGCATGGTTCAAATGGTGGCAGGAGCACTTCCGGCACTGGGACGATCCGCTGCGCACCGCGCTCGAACCTCTTTGCCGGCCAGCGGATGCACAAACAGTCGCCGCCCTGCTCCGGCATTTCCAGCCCGCGGTTTTCGTCGATTTTCTGATCCGTTGTTCGTACGCCCACACGATCATCGAACGGATCGCGGGGCAGGGCAGGGCACACAGCGAGCTGTTCGATTTCGTCAGCGATGCGCCGCTGAAGGTCATGGGGCTCGAGGACATGACCGGGCGGCTATGGCGGCGTTTCTGCCGCTCGCGCGGCATCGAGGATTTGCCCATGGACCCGGTGCCCGATTTCGGCGTGAACTGGCATGCACCTTTCGTTCCCGATCCGCAATGACAGGAGGCCATATATGAACGTGTCACCCTCCTGGAAAAGCGGCATGGCGATACTGGGCGCGGCCGCCTGTCTGGCACGGGTACCTGATGAAGCCGCAGCGCAGGAGCGGCTCATAGATGATCGGGACTATCGATACATTGGCGAGTGGCGATGCAAGATGGACGATCCCCGCATCCACGGGCTCGTGATCCATTATCCAGGGCAGGCTACCTACCACCCGGCACACGGCACACGGCATCGGAGCCATATTCCTGCACGTTTCGGACGGGCCGATCTACTCCGTGCACTACGGCAAGCTCGATCAGAATTTCATCGAAGCCGCGCGCGGTCTATGGAGGGTCAACCGTGATACCATGAAGGTTGAGGCATGGTGGTGGGTCATCAGGAAAACGGCTCCCGACGAGCCCAATATCTCGGAGCTTCGGACGCAAGGTACCTGCACCTATCATCCCCGCGAGGATCGACGTTGATCGTGGCGCAGGAAGCGGAACCGGTGATGAATGCTGCTGACTGCAGCCTGACAGAGGAAGAAGCGGAATGCCGATAGAAAATTTCGAAACGCAACTCATCACGGGAGCTTTGCCAAGGGCTGGGATTGTCGCTCGAACGCGGTTTCTGGCGCACCGCTTCCCGGTCGCATCGAGCCTCATCTTCGGCCTGTTTGCCGGTGCGGGCGGCGTGCTATGTTTTGCCATGCTCGCAGGGATCGCGCTCGAGGGCAGGGCGGGGCTGATGCTGATCTATTCCGCGCTCAATTTCAGCGTCGCATGTATGTTGGCCGCATGGCTTGTCGCATCCCGGCGACGTGCAAACCCAAATGATATCGCCGCGGCTTTTGCCGCCGCATCCGGCAGCGAAAAACTCTGCCTCGCCGACCGGTTGCAGGGCCGTCTGGCGTGCAGAATATGCACCGGACCAATGACCGCGCGGGAGCTTGCCTCGATATTCAGCAGCGTGCGCTCCGAACACGGGCTGCCCGCGCGACGACGCGAGCCGACGGACGACGACCGGAAACGGCTTGCGTAGCGCCTTGAGACCCTTGCGGAGGGTGCTGCCGGGGCATGATATGGGTTATTGCTCTCCGCGCGCCTCACGGGGCTCTTGCAGGCCTCATGGGCGTTTCGGCGATCCTCGGGAGGATAGCTGGACGATAAGTAACCGAGAGGGCGGAAAACAGGGACGGGCGCATGGCCTGCCGCTCAGCATCTGCGAAGTGGCAGGCTGGATAAGGTTGCGACCATCAGGCCGCCAGGCGCTCCACAGGAAATCCGGACCATAATCAGGACCTCGATAGCAAGGACGCGACGCAGGCCCGGCCAAAGAAAGATGCATGCACACACCACGCTATAAATAGCAGGCTGGCAATGGGGATATTTTCTCGCATAATCAGACATGTAGCAGCGTAGCAACAGTTCTACGTCTCGCCAAAAGCAGGTGTATGAAATGAAATCCGGCCGTAGCAGAGCGCTACGCTGCTACATCAAGGCCTAGGCACCGCGCAGACATGGCTGAAGGTTCGGGGCGGTCACCCGCGCTCACGCGTCCCCAGCCTGGCTTGGAGAAGATCGAACCACCACGATCAAACCGGCTTCCGAAAACAGGCTAAAGAAAGGCTTGGTCGCCCATGTTGCCGTCGCGAGCTTCAACAATCAAAGCGACGGTATCCTCCCTGTCGCGCGGATTGAAGACGCGTCCTACGACGGTCCAGACCCGGCGATTTTGCGGCTCGTGCCGGTCCAGTCCCTGCAAGACGCCTGGATCGACGATCGTGTCACCGATTGCGGGCACTTGCCCAGCGAAGGTGTCCAGCGGAAATTCGACCTGTCCATCGTAAATGGACCCGTCGGGTTCGCGAAAAAGAATTCTGAGATGGGGCATTCGTGCCTTGCGTCGTGGAGGGGCCAGACCTCGATATCTAGGCTTGTCCTCCAGCCTTGAACAGGCACGGAATCTTGCCTTTCTCAGCGGCGCGGTGGCCGGATGCGGCGCAGGCGCTTGCTGAAATACCACACACCCATCGCGATGCTCGCGATGCCGCCGCCTGTGTAGGCAAGAAGCGCGAGGGTCGGGGACCTCAGCACCAGATCGGCGACGAGCCCCGCGATCAGCAGCGTCGCGCCAAGGCTCGCAAGCCACTGGACGATGCCATAGCGCCGATGGCGCACGCGGGTTTGCGCGGCATCGGCAATGAGCGTGCCGCGCCATTGTCCCTTGGGCCGCTTGGTCATGATTGTCCTTTCGCAATCCGGAGCAGCACGCGCCGCAGCTGCTTGCGGTTGTCCTTGTCGGCCTCGGGGCCATCGTCGAACATGCCGCGCACCGCTCGCGTCAGCACCTGCGGTTCCAGTTCGAGGCCGACTTCGTCGCATAGCTTGTATGCCATTTGCATCAGGCGGTCATAGCGCTCCCAGTCGACCGATCCGTAGGCGCTTTGCGGGATATCGTCTTCGCCCATGACCACCCATTCGGGGTCGACGTCGTAGATCGTGCGAAGGGGTCCGAGAACCGCGATCGGCGGGTCGGCAAGGGCGCCCTCCCAATTGAGCAGCGAACGGCGGGTAAACCCCAGGCTGCGTGCAAAGCGGTCCTGCGACAGGCCGGACCTGATCCGCACGGCACGAATACGCTCGCCGATGGTCGAACTCATAGGAAATCTGTGACTTTCTATGTAAAGATATCTACACAACCAGTTGACCCGGGTCGTTCCGCAATGTCATTATCACCGCACTGGAGATCGGGCAAAAGCGAGGGGAGAAAGCCGGGTGACTGTTCAGATCAACATCCGGATTCCCGACGACATGGCGGCGAAATTCGACCGGCTCGCCACTGCGCGCAATATGGGTCGTCCAGAAGCAGCGCGCTGGGCGATCGAGGAGGTCATCGAGGCCGATGAGCTGGGACGGGCCGTGTTCGAAAGGCCGCCAAAGCCGCGGCCTGACAATTTCGAGCATCTGGCGAGCAGGATGGAAAGCCTTGCGATCGAGCTGGAACGGGTCAGCCGTCAGAATGCGAAGCGCGACGCCGAGCTCGCGCGTCAGGCGCGTGAAGATACCCTCGGCGTCAGTGTCGCCCGCCAAGGTATCGCCGATGATGTGACCATGCGCGTTCAGGAGATGCTGACCGAAGTGCGCGGCGAGCTGGCCGCGGCCCGGGCCGAGATCGCCGCGCTCATTGAGCGGCCGCCGCAGTTCGGGGCAATTGAGACGAAGCTCGACCGGATCGAGGCGCTTGCGCGGGAGCCAAGAACCCAGACAACCATTGCCATCAAGGATATCGAGCTGTCCCGAGCCACCGGCTTGGTGATCATCGGCGTGATCTGGTCAGTGTGTCTGGCGACGTTCATGGCTTTGGCGCTCGTGCTGCCGCAGGACTGGCTGGCGGTGCGGACCGCAAACTTTCTGCTTGGCGGCGGCGATCAGGCGATCTGCGCGCTGGTGAACCACCGGATGGCGGTCGATAATTGTCGCACGACCACGCGCAATCAGACGATGTCGGTCACGGTCTCGTCAGAGAAGGCGCCGGACCGGTGATCTCGCTCTCGGACGCCAAACCCGCCTCGAGCGCGGCGGCGTACTACGCGAGCGACAATTATTACACGGAATCGCAAAATCAGCATGCCAGCGCCTGGGAAGGGAAGGGCGCCGCAGCGCTCGGCCTGACGGGCAAGGTCGAGGCGGCGGCGTTCACCGCCGTTCTCGAGGGGAAACTGCCTGATGGCAGCGTGGTCGGACCCAAAACCGGCGAACATCGCCCGGGGCTCGACCTCACCTTCTCGCCCTCGAAATCGGTCTCGCTGGTCGCTCTTGTCGGCGGCGACGAACGGGTGGTGGAGGCGCTGCGGCAGGCGGTGAGCGCGACGCTCGTCTGGGCCGAGCGCAATATCGCCGAAGCACGCGCATGGGACGGCCAGCGGCAGATGCCCGAGAGGACCGGCAATCTGGTCGCAGCGACGTTTTTGCACGACGTCAACCGCAACGATGAGCCGCAATTGCATGTCCATGCGGTCATTGCGAACGTGACGCAGCGGGCGTCGGACGGTGCCTGGCGCGCCCTGCACAATGGTGAAATCTTCAAGCGTCAGCACGTCCTTGGCACGGTGTTCAACGCGGACCTGCGCGCAAGGATCGAAGCGCTCGGCTATGTGACAGAACCCGCGCCTGAACCGCGCGACGGTTCGTTCGAGATCGTCGGCTTCTCGCGCGAGGCGATCGACGCCTTTTCGTCCCGATCCGCCCAGATGCACGCGGCGCTCGAGGCGCAAGGACGCGGCAGCCCGCGCGAGCGTGAACTCGCGGTGCTCGCGACCCGCAGCCCCAAGGTGCCCGAGAAAGACCCGGTCGCCCGCGCCGCACGCTGGGCGGAGACCGCCAGGAGCGTCAATCTCGACGTCGGGCGCATCGTCGGCGATGCCCGCGCTCGCTCGGCCCTGGGCGAGACAGTATGGACGCGTACCGCCGCGGGCCTGCGCGGAATCGGCGAGCAGGGCATGGCGATCGCGGCGCGCATGGGGCTCACCCCGCGCGACCGCGATCCGCTGGTCCCCGAACGGCTCTGCAGACTTGGCCCGGTGGCCTTCGCCGCCGCGCAGGCGGTCGCCTCGGCCGCGCGCGATATCGGACAGCGCGAAGCGGCTTTCGACCGCCTCGATCTCATCCGCGTGGCGCTGGAGCGGGGCGGGCCGGTCACGGTGGACGACATCGAGGCGCGGCTCACGGTGCTTGAGACCAAGGGCCTGCTGCTCGGCGACGGCGGCAAGCTTGTCACCACCGAGGCGGCGGTGAAGGCTGAGCGCGAGGTGCTGGGGCTGATGGAGCGCGGAAGAGGGAAGGGGGCACCCTTGCTCGGCGAAGGCGAAGCTAGGGCAAAGGCGCAGGAGGAGGCACGCACCCTCGGTCTCAATCGCCTCAACCGGTCGCAGGAAGGGGCAGCAGCGCTGATTCTTTCCTCGCCCGATCGTGTGGTGGCGATTCAGGGGGTGTCAGGGGCGGGGAAGAGCGCGGTGCTGGCACCGGTCGCCGCCATCGCGAAAGAGCAGGGTGTGCCTGTGCTGGGGCTGGCGGTCGCGGGCGTGATCGCCGCCAAGCTTGCAGCCGACACAGGCGCGCCCGCCATGACCGTTGCGCGGTTTCTGGCGCGTTACGAGCGGATCGCCGAAGGCACGGCCTCGCCTGCCCAGCTTGCCCGCGCGCGGTCGGAGCATGGCGGCGCGCTGATCATGGTCGATGAGGCGAGCCAGCTCGCCACCCATCAGATGCGCGCCCTCCTGCGGGTTGCCGAGGGTCTCGGGGCAGGGCGGGTCGCACTCATCGGCGATCGCCGCCAGCTCGGCGCCGTCGATGCCGGAAAGCCCTTTGCCATGGGTCAGGACCATGGACTTGCCACCGCCTCGCTTGCCGAGAACCTGCGCGCCCGGTCGCCGCTGATGAAGGAGGTCGCGGCCGCGATGAACGAAGGGGACGTGCCGCGCGCCTTCGCGGCCCTCGAACCGGTGACGGTTCAGGTGCCGCGCGAGGAGGTTGGCCACACTGCGGTGGCAATGTGGGCAGGCTTACCACCCGAGGAGCGCGACAAGACGCTGCTGCTCACCTCGGGCCGGGCACTGCGCGCCGAAGCCAACAGCGCCGCGCAGGACGCCCTCAAGCAGGCGGGGGCGGTGGGAGAGAAAGGACTCTCGCTGACCGTGCTCGACCGCATCTCGATCACCCGCGAGCAGGCGCGGCAGGGGAACACCTACCGCGCGGGCCAGGTGCTCGAGCTGCGCACCGATCTGACCAAGCAGGGCCTCGCGCGCGGCGACATGGGCAAGGTCATCGCCGTCGAGCGCGGAAAGGTCGTGCTCGCTATGCGCGATGGCACGCAGCGGATATTCGAGCCGCAGCGCCTGCCGCCCAACCTCAAGGCCGATGCACTTATTCTCCATGAGACCCGCCAGCTCACCCTTCATGCGGGTGACCGGATCCGCTGGACCGCGAATGACGATCAGCGCGGCCTGCTCAATGCCGGGCTCGCGCGGGTCGAGACAATCGGGCAGGGCGGTGCCGAGGTCACTTCGCTCATTGATGGCGGCACCCATACGCTGAGGCGCGGCGATCCGATGCTTGAGCGGCTCGATCTCGCCTACGCGCTCAACGTCCATGCTGCGCAGGGAGTAACGACCGAGAACGGGATCGTAATGATGAGCGCGCGCGAGCGGCTGCTCGCAGCCGAGAACGGGTTTCTGGTGGCCATGACCCGGATCGCCGACCGGGCGACGCTCGTGGTCGACAGCGCGCCTGACCTTGAACGTCTGGTCTTTCGTCAGAGTGGCGCCAAGAGCTCGGCAATCGAGACCGCCAGGACCGGAGAACCGGCGCAGAAAGGCAATCCTCTCGATGATCGCCAGAGCTACCGGACGATCCGCGATCTTGCGATCGACCAGCTGAAGGTGCGCGAAATCGTCACCTCTTCTCCGAGACGCGAACTGCCATTTCCCGAGAGGGAAATCACCCGCGAGCGGTGATAAAGGCGGTCTGCGCAATGTGTGGCAGACCGTGCGCATGCCTGTAAGAACCCTCTTGCCATCACTTGAATCCGACGCCGCAAGCAACCCGGGGTTAGATCACGTCAGCTGTCGCAGTTTGTTACCGATCCGCCCTGCCTTCCAGTCCTGGAGCAAGACGACGAGGTGTTCGCCCCCTTTACAGGCAGTACTTGGTGTCCTCACGCGGCACCCATCGGCTTTCTGCGATCGATCGCCGTAAGCTGACGGTTTATTCGGACAGAAGTCGACAGCCGATCGCGCCGCAGGAATAACTTGCAATTTTCCCGTTGTGATAGAGACTTGGGCACGGTTTTGACGGGGTCGCAATGTCCGAGGAGCTTCGCCGGGATACGCTGTTCGTGGCGCTGACGCGCCCGCAGATGTTCGCCGGCGTCACCTACACCTTCTTCGTGATCAACGCGATTGTGAGCGTCGAGCTGTTCCTGATCTTCCGCGCCTGGTGGGTGCTGCTCGCGGCGCTGGTAATCCATGGCATCGGCATGCTCGCTTGCCTTGACGAACCGCGCATCTTCGACCTCTGGATCACGCGGGTGCGGAACTGCCCGCGCGTGCGCAATCATACGATCTGGCGATGCAATTCCTACCGCCCCTGACCCGTGATCCGAAGGTGGCTGCGCGCGAAGCGCCGGCCGGCGCGCACCTGCCCTATGCACGACATATCGACGATGTGACCATCCAGACCCGCGACGGGCTGCTGATGCAGACCATCCGGCTAGGAGGCTTGCTGTTCGAAACCGCCGACAGCGCTGAGCTAAACTACCGCGCGGGCCTGCGGGATGCGATGCTGCGCACGCTCGGCTCATCGCGCTTCGCGATCTACCACCACGTCGTGCGTCGACGCGCCGATGCGGCGCTGCGTCCGGTCACTGCCGACGACTTCTCGGCCCGGCTCGACGCGCGCTGGCAGGAGCGACTTGGGAGCAAGCAGCTCTATGTGAACGAGCTGTTCCTCACCATGATCCGCCGCCCGCTGCAGGGCCGGATCGGTATGGCCGACCGGATGCGCAGCCTCATCACCGGCAAATCAAAGCGCAATGCCGGGCAGATCGCTGCGGAGAAGCATGCCCTCGACCGGGCGCGAGAAGCTCTCATGGCCTCGTTGGGGGCCTATGAGCCGCAGCTCCTCAGCATCTACGATACCCCTGACGGCAAGCGTTCCGAGCCGCTCGAGTTCCTGTCCTGCCTGTTCAACGCCGACCTGCGCCCGGTGGCGCTGCCTTACGGAGACCTCGGGCACTTCATCCCGGCGCGCAGGGTGAGCTTCGGGCAGGACTGTGTCGAGCTCGGCCCGGCAGGCCCGCTTGCGCGGCGGTTCGTGGCAATGGTCTCGGTCAAGGATTATCCGGGCGCGACCTTCCCGGGGATGTTCGATGAGCTCTACCGCCTCCCCTTTGAGCTGCAGGTCACCCAGAGCTTTGCGATGGTGGAACGCGCCGCGGCGCTTGGCCAGATGAACCTCGCGCTGCGCCGCATGCGTTCGGCCGAGGATGAGGCGCTGTCGCTGCGTGACGAGCTCACCTACGCCAAGGACGAAGTGGCTGCGGGGCGCGCCGGGTTCGGGGAGCATCACACCTCGATCGCGGTGCACGCCGATGACCTCC
>DLGU01000114.1:9016-9330 GCA_002482865.1 Porphyrobacter sp. UBA7686 | reverse complement strand
GTCGCCGAGGTAATCGCGCTGCTCGCCGATCTCGGGATCAATGCGGTGCGCGAGGATATCGCGCTGGAGCCTGCCTTCTGGGCGCAGTTTCCGGGGAACTTCCGCTACATCGGCCGGCGTGGGCTGGTCTCGACCACCAACTTTGCAGGCCTTGCAAGCCTACACAATTTCCCGGTCGGCCGCGCGCAGGGGAACCACTGGGGCGAGGCGGTGACCCTGTTCGAGACCACGGCGGCAGGCCCCTATTTCTTCAACTTTCACCGCGCCGACCTTGGCAACTTCACGGTCATCGGCCCCTCAGGCTCGGGCAAGAC
>DLGU01000114.1:0-8935 GCA_002482865.1 Porphyrobacter sp. UBA7686 | reverse complement strand
ATCATCTTCTTCGACAAGGACCGCGGGGCGGAGCTGTTCATCCGCGCGATCGGCGGCCAGTATGACCGCTTGCGCCCTGACGCACCCTCTGGTCTCAACCCGCTCCAGCTCGAAGACACGCCGGCCAACCGCCAGTTCCTCATCGAGTGGCTCACCCTGCTCGCAGGCGGCGCGACCAGCGCAGAACTCGACCAGCTCCGCGATGCGATCGAGACCAACTTTGCCCAGCCTCCCTCTCGCCGACGGCTGCGTTATCTGGTCGAGCTGTTCCGCGGCGGCGCCCGGCCCGAGCCTGACGATCTCCATGCACGCCTGCGCCCCTGGTGGGGTGAAGGCGAGCGCGCCTGGCTATTCGACAACGAACGCGACCTGACCGATCTTGCAGCGGCCACGGTCGGGTTCGATATGACCGCGATCCTCGATGATCCCACAGCCCGCACGCCTGCAATGTTCTACTTCTTCCACCGGGTCGAACAGCGGCTCGATGGGAGCCCCGCGATCATCGTCATCGACGAAGGCTGGAAGGCGCTCGATGACGATATCTTTGTGCGGCGGCTCAAGGACTGGGAGAAGACCATCCGCAAGCGCAACGGCGTGGTCGGGTTCGCGACCCAGAGCGCATCCGATGCGCTCGAAAGCAAGATCGCCAGCGCGATCATCGAGCAGGCCGCGACCCAGATCTTTATGATCAACCCCAAGGCGCGCGCCGAGGACTATATCAACGGGTTCGGGCTCAGCCGCCACGAGTTCGATCTGGTGCGCACGCTGCCCGACAGTTCGCACTGCTTCCTGATCCGTCACGGCCGCGAGAGCGTGGTCGCGCGGCTCGACCTGTCGGGAGAGAGCGATATCCTGACCATCCTCTCCGGCCGCGAGTCGACCGTGCGGATGTTCGACGAACTGGTCACCCGCACCGGCCCTGATCCTGCCAACTGGCTCCATCTCCTGCTTGAGAAGGCCGCTTGATGGCCTGTCCTGCGATCATCACTGGTGACAGCTTCCTGCTGCGTGTGCTCGCGCATATCGACTGCCAGGCGCAGGTGATCGGATCCTATGGCTATCTGGCGTTGGGTCAGCCCGGCTCCACGGCCTCGGTTCTGATGACCAGCCTGCTTACGCTGTTCATTGCGCTGTTCGGAATCCGTCTGCTGTTCGGCCCGGCGCCCGGCGCGCGCGATCTGGTCTTCGATGTGCTCAAGATCGGGATCGTCCTGACGCTGGCCTTTTCCTGGCCCGCGTTCCGCACGGTTGTCTACGACGTTACCCTTAAGGGCCCGGCCGAGGTCGCCAACGCGATCAGCGGGGCCAGCGGCAACGAGCGGCCCGGTGAAGGGCTGGCGCAGCGGCTGCAGCGCGCCGACAATGCCATCGTGCGGCTCACCGAGGCCGGCGCAGGTCGCAACCTCGGCGCGCTGATCGACAAAGATGCGCCAGGCGGAACCTTCGAGGGATCGGCGATAGCAGACGACACGGCCTTCGGCTCCGCGCGACTTCTGTTCCTTGCCGGAACGATCGGAGCACTGGCGCTGCTGCGGATCGCCGCGGGGCTGCTGCTGGCATTGACACCACTGGTCGCCGGCCTCTGGTTCTTCCCCTGGACACGCGGTGTGGTCGCCGGATGGATCAAAGGTCTGCTGCTGACCATGGCCGGCTCGGTCGGCACAGCCATTGTTCTGTCGGTCGAACTGGCAATCATCGAACCATGGCTTGCCGATGCTCTCAGGGTGCGGTCGCTGGGCTATGCAATCCCGGCAGCCCCGACCGAGCTGTTCGCGATCATGCTGGCATTCGCGATCGTGCAGTTGATGATGATTTGGCTGCTCGCCCGCGTGGTGTTCACCCGTGTATGGCTCACTCTTCCCGACTGGCCTCGCATTCCGGAAGCACAGCTCGTGCCGCAGCCGGTGGTTTCGGGGCGCGGGTTGACGGGTGATGTGTCTTTCAACCGCGCCGAGCAGGTCAGCAATGCCGTTGAAACCGTCATCCGGCGGGAGCGGACGCTTACCAGTGACCGCTTCACCCGGATTGCATCGACCGGCATGAATGATGGGGGCCAAGGGTCGACTGGTGCTGGTCCGACGATCGATGGAAGCGCGCCCAGGCTAGGCAGCTCATACCGCCGCACGAGCCTGCGCACCTCGCGCGCCGGTCAGGCAAGGGATCGCAGCTGATGAATGCACGCCCCGAACAGGATTTCAGCGAGGATCTGACCGATCTGCCGGTCGCAGCGAGCTGGGCAACCAGCGTCACCGAGGACCTCGAACGATCGAGCCGCCGTGCGTGGACTGTGGCGATTATCGCAGCCATTGTCGCACTGCTCGAAGCAGTAGCCTTGGTGTTCCTCGTGCCGCTCAAGACTGTCGAGCCTTATACCCTTCTGGTCGACCGCCAGACCGGCAATGTCGAGGCGCTCGCGCCACTCGATACGCAGGTAGTGACCGCCGATGCTGCGCTCACCCGCTCCTTCCTCGTCCAGTATGTGATCGCGCGCGAGAGCTTTGCCTTGCCTACCCTTCAGGACGACTATCGCAAGGTATCGCTGTGGTCCGACGGCCGAGTCCGCGATGCCTATCAGCGCACGATGAATGCCGCGAACCCCGCCAGCCCCCTCTCTGCTCTCCCCAAGGGCTCTGCGATCCGTACGCAGGTGAAAAGCGTCTCGACGCTTGGCGAGGGCCGCGCGCTGGTCCGGTTCCTCACCACGCAGGTTGATCAGGGCGCTGCGCCGCAGCCTGCACAGCACTGGGCGGCAGTGATCAACTTCGGCTTCAGCACCGCGGAGATGAGCGAGGCTGACCGCTATGTGAACCCGCTGGGGTTCCAGGTGACCTCCTATCGTCGTGACGCCGAAACCCTGCCTGAGGAAAACATCGTCAACGGCGTAGAGCTGAACCAGACGCGGAGAGCGGCGCCGTGATCCCGCGACCGCTCATGGCCGCAGCCCTGCTGGGGATGGGAGTGCCGCTTATGGCGCAGGTGTTCCCCACGCCCGGATCTGAGACCCCGCGCATCCAGACCGCCGAGTGGCGTCCCGGCGAGCCCCTCGTGCTGACCGCGCTGCCGCAGACCGCGCTCACGGTGATGCTTGAGCCCGGTGAGCGGATCCAACGCGCGACACTCAGCGGCAGTACGGCTTGGCAGGTAGCGGTATCTGCGGAGACGGACAGCTTTCAGGTCACACCCGGCCCAGGTGCAGTGCCCGCCAGCCTCTCGCTCGAAACCGACCGGCGCGCCTACAGCTTCCTGCTGGAAACCGGTGACGGGCTTCAGGCGGCCTATGTGGTGAGACTTCAGTTCAACGCCTCGCGACCGGCCAACGAGCCGCAGGTCACGGGCTCGACCGAGGGTCTTTCGGACCTGAACTGGACTTATGGCTTGCGCGGGGACCGCTCAGTGCGCCCGACCTCGATCCGCGACAATGGGGCGAAGACCGTGATTGAATATGCGCCCGGGCAAGCCCTGCCCGCAGTGTTCGCGATCGGGCCGACCGGCGAGGAAGAGGTGGTCGACGGTTACATGCGGGGCGGGCTCTTCATCATTGACCGGGTGCATCAGGAACTGGTGTTCCGGATCGACAAGGCCAAGGCCACCGCAATCCGCAGCGTTCGCCCCGCGTCGCAAGCGAGCAGCGAAGGATGAGCATCGCGGCCAATCCTGCAAGTGACAGCGCCAACGGCAACGAACCCGCCGATTTGCGGCCCGTCATTCCGACCGGTGCCAGCGGAAACATGGGACTTTGGGCGTTTCTTGTGGTGTTGGCTGCGGGCGGAGGCGTCCTGTTCAGCGCGCTGAATGCATCGCGGGACGCGGTACAGACACCGTCAGTGCTGCAACCGGGCGCAGGCGACCCCGTCAGGATCGCATCGCCGCCGCCGCTCGCCATACCTGACCGGTTCGGCAATGATCCTCGTGGTGATCTGCGGCCTGCGATCGCATCTGGACCCGGACAGCAGACTGACAGGCAAGTCTTGCCGTCCGTGCCGTCGGTTCGGCCCCAGACACAGGTGCCCTTCAGACCCTCGCCGCCGCCTTCATCCGAACCGTTGCCGCCGGTCCAGCTGCAGCCTCAGCCGCCACGCGTGGTGTTCGACAATCGCACTGCACCGCCCACCGCCCCATCACTGACGGCACGCGGCGAGGAGGGTAGCGCCCGCGTGACCGCCGAGCGCTTCCTCAATCCTTCGCTGACCATCCCGCAAGGGACGGTCATCCCCGCCGTGCTCGAAACTGCGCTCGACTCCACCCGCGCTGGCGGCGTACGAGCGCTGGTTCAGCGTGATGTCTCAGGGTTCGATGGCAGCCGCATTCTCATCCCGCGCGGTAGCCGTCTCTACGGCGAGTACGAGGCGAGCCTGCAGCCCGGGCAGAACCGCGCGCTGGTGCGCTGGACCCGGCTGATCCGGCCGGATGGGGTGACGATTGCGCTGGATTCACCCTCTTCCGATCCGCTCGGCCGGGCGGGGATCAGGGGCAAGGTCGACACCAAGTTCCTGCAACGCTTCGGCGGCGCGCTGCTGCAATCGGTGCTTGATATCGGGGTCGGAGTGGCGGTCAACCGCGCGACGGACGGCGTGATCGTTGCGCTGCCTGGCAGCACCCAGAACGTCCGGGTCACCGAGCCGCAGCAGATCCAGCCTACACTGAAGGTCCAGCACGGCACCAGCGTATCGGTGTTCGTCGCACGCGATCTCGACTTCTCGACTGTGGACCGCTGAGGTGAGGCCGTGACCATCACCGAGGCAGGCTACTATCTCGACAGCTTCCTTGCGCCGCTCGCGCCGTTCCTCGAGCGGCCCGGCGTGACCGACATCTGGGTCAACCGGCCCGGCGAGGTCTGGCTTGAGAGCCTTGGCGGAGGGATTGAGCGGGTCGAAGTGCCTGCCCTTGATGCCGCGCTGCTCCAGCGACTTGCACGGCAGATCGCGGCGTTCTCATCGCAGGGTATCAGCCGCGCGCAGCCGTTGTTGGCGGCGACCCTGCCTGATGGATCGCGCATCCAGGTTGCCGCGCCGCCTGCGACGCGAGAGGGCTTCGCCTTTGCGATCCGTCGGCATGTCTCGGCGGACCTGTCGCTGGCGGACTGGGAGGAGGCTGAGGCGTTCGCCGATGTAGAAGTTGGCCACAGCGAATTCGCTGACGAACGGCGTTTCCGCGCGCTGAACGGGCGGGAGGCCGCTCGGCATTTGCGCGAGGCGGTGCGGTCGCGGCGGAACATTCTGGTTGCAGGGGGCACGTCGACCGGCAAGACCACCTTCCTCAATGCGCTCCTTGCCGAAATCCCGGCCGAGGAGCGGCTGCTCCTGATTGAGGACACGGCGGAGCTGCATTTGCGGCATCCCAACGCGGTTGGGCTGATCGCGGCACGCGGGGAGCTGAGCGAAGCTAGGATTAATGCCGAAGACCTGCTGATCGCTGCGCTGCGGATGCGGCCCGACCGGATCATTCTTGGTGAGTTGCGCGGCATCGAGGCGTTCACCTTCCTGCGCGCGGTCAACACCGGTCACCCGGGATCGATGACCACCGTCCACGCCGACACCCCGCAGCGCGCGATCGAGCAGCTGGCGCTGCTGGTACTGCAGGCCGGCTCGAAACTCAGCCGCGATGATGTGCGTCACTACGTGCGCGAGAGCGTCGATGTGTTCGTGCAGCTGGAGCGGCGCGCTGGCCGGCGGCGGGTCAGCCGCGTGCTGGTGGCGGAGTAGCGGTCGATGGCGCTGGGAGTGCAGCAGAGCCTGTTTGAGGCTGATAGCGCGACATGGATGGTTGAGTCGGCGCGCTGGATCGAGAGGGTCATGCTGGGTGAGATCGCGCTTGCGCTGTGCGTGATCGCAGTGGCCGTTATCGGAGCGCTCATGTTGACCGGGCGGATGCCGCTGCGGGAGGGCGTGCGGGTGGTAACCGGCAGCTTTGTGCTGTTCGGCGCGCCGATAATTGGGGCCGGGTTTGTGGAAGGCGGGACCGCGGTGATTGGGTCATCTGCGCTACCGCCGCCGGTTGCCGTGCCAATCGAGAGCCCGCGGCACGACCTGCCGCCCGCCAATTTCGACCCCTATGCGGGGGCATCGCTGAGGGAGGATTAAGCTCGGACCCCAAGCCCACAGCCGGAGCCTTTCAGCAGCTCTACACACAGGCAGAGCAGCCGCCGCCCTTCCGCTGCAGCCACGCCCCTCGCAATTGACCACCTGCCGCCGGGTGCAGCACGAACCCATGGACCCGCCACGCAACATCCCATCCTCGCACAAACTGCAACCGGATACAGCGCACTACGCTCTCACCTAATCGCCTGTTATAAAACGCAAATCTCGCTGCAGCAGGCTACCGCTTCGCGGTGTACGGTGTGCGCATAAAACAAGGACTGCACCTGCTCGCCTTGATTTGCCCAGCATCAAGCCAACAAACCATGCTAGGGGCTTCCTGACGGAGCAATGCGGGCCATGCGCGCGATCAGCCAGCGACGATTACTCCGCGGGCGGCATGAGGCGATTTGGGGGGTATCGCACCTGTCAGCGGAATTCTGGGAGCTTAAGGGAGCTATTCCAAATCATGTATCAGAGGCAACGCCCCGCCAACTGCTGCGCGACATCGATACGCGGTCCCATACTAACATCTGGAGAGTTCTCCTTAGGCCGAGCAGACCAAAAGCTAACGATGCTGCAAACCAACGGTTTGGTCGCAACTCCGTTATCAGCAACTGAGATCACATATCGACCGCACGTTTGTGGATCGTCAGCAATCATGCACGTGTTCACCGTGATTTCATCGGTTTGCTCATTCATATTGACGGCTCCCGCCGAGGCAGAGCTAGCAAAGGGGCCGACCACCGATACCGTGCCAAGATCGGCGTATCGGAACCGTATCCATGATCGCCCGTGGAGTTCTACAGAGTCCCGTTCGATCGGCACGAAGCCTCGACGCTCCGAATGTAGCATTGGTTGCAATTCTAGACAGAAATATTGCCCACAAAAATTTGGGACATGGGGCGGTGCTGAGTTTGATCCAGCCATTAACAGAAGCGATGTAACTTGAATTAGATGGTTCATGTCAGCACCCTTGGTAATCAGGTCTCGAGCGACACACATTTGCGTTTGCGCGATCTGTTTTTTGGATAGCGTCGTTCTTGATTTCTCCAAGAGATTGCGTGCCCAACTGCGTGCCTGTCCGGGACGACATGATGTCAGATTGCGGACGATCGTAGCTTGTTGGCTGAGATCGCCCAGCACCTACGCCAGCAGTTCCTGTCGATCCTTGGTACCCATCGCGAGCGCCCATCGTATGGCCAATCTCATGGGCACCCACACCACCCCGCTGCGTTGTACTGGTGTCTATGTAAGCGTTGTCTCCGCCCAACTCACCGCAGGATGTGTCTGCTCCGCAGGGGTTTCCTTGGAAGCCAGTTTGGCTCAATTGCACATTGGTTACGCCCTTGTTGCCGATCATCGAACTATCTACGACAATCACCTCGATGGTCTCTCCGTTTGGGGTAGCAAGATTGCCAAGGGTGCTGATTATATCGTTCTGAGCCGTTGTGTTGCCTGCATCTGGACCTGAAAACGCAATCATCACCTGAATGGTCACATTACCGTTCTTGTCTTCCACCCAAGTTGCGCGTCTTCCCGTAACATCCACCATGTTGATCGGATCATTCCCGACAACTGATCCGCTTGAGGCGGTTCCGTCATAGAACGGCTAATTTGTTGAGGCGGTGCAGCGGGTTACGCACACACGGGGGCGCGGATCGGGTTCGGGCGGATTTGCCCTTGAGGCGGTTTTCAGTGCCGACGCATCCGGCTGTCAAAGAGCGTTTTCAGATACCTACGCGCATGGGCGCGGCGCTGCAAGCGGCTGAGAGAGGGGATTGCCTTGTGGGCGTCATTGACGTATAGGCGGTGCGTGCAGACCCGCCCGATCACCGTTGCCGAGACGCAGGCCTTCGCCCGCGCGGCAGCGAAGATCTGGAGCGAGGAGGAGCTGGCCGCGCTGGTCGATCATGTCGCCCATAACCCGGAAGCGGGCGATGTCATCCCCGGCACGGGCGGGGTGCGCAAGATGCGCTGGGGCCGGAGTGGCAGCGGCAAGCGTGGCGGGGCGCGGGTGATCTATTTCTATTACCGGCCCGACTGTCCGCTCTACCTGCTGCTGGCCTATGGCAAGGCGCAGGCGACGGACCTGACGCAGGATGAGAAGAAGGCGGTGGCTGCCTTCGCAGCGACCATCAAGGCCACAGTGGATTGAAGGAGCACAGGCGATGACGGAGTTTGGCAAGGAACTGATCGCGGCGATGGAAGAGGCCGCTGCCCATGCGCAAGGCAAGGGCACAGTCGCGCGCGTCCACACGATCGAGGTGCCCGACGTGAAGGCGATCCGCGAAGGGCTCGGCCTGTCGCAGCAGGCCTTTGCCAGCGCCTACCATATCCCGCTCGCTACCCTGAAGGGCTGGGAGCAGGGTCGCCGTCAGCCCGATGCCACCGCCAGCGCCTATCTGTCGGTCATCGCAAAGCTGCCCGATCAGGCCCGCGACGTGCTGCAGGCGGCCTGATCGCCCAGCCACATCCGGGCGCATTTTCCCGGACCGGCTGAGGGCTGCGATGCTACGCATCGAGCCGGTATTTTGGGGACACACCTCACGCACGGGTGCATGGCGGTTTTCTGCGGGTTTGAGGGGATGCTATCCGCGCGCTCTTGCGGTGCGCGGGAGTCGGATTGGCGGTTTTGCGCCATTTGGCGAGCGCGCGGATAGCATGCGCTATTCAGCCTCCCCGCCTTCCGCATCGAGCGCGGCATCGAGCATGGCGCGGTCGCGGGCAAGGCGCGCACCGGGGTGGGTGGCGGCGTGGATCTCGGCGAGCTTCAAGGCGGAGACCCGGGTGTAGATCTGGGTGGTCTCCAGGCTCTCATGGCCGAGCATGGCCTGGATGAACCGGATGTCGGCCCCGCC
>DLGU01000113.1:2571-8188 GCA_002482865.1 Porphyrobacter sp. UBA7686 | reverse complement strand
CTCGAACTCGCCGCGATACTTCGCGCCTGCGATCAGCGCGCCCATGTCGAGGCTCATCAGCGTGCGCCCTTTCAAGCTGTCGGGCACGTCGCCATTGGCGATCCGCAGCGCGAGGCCTTCGGCAATCGCGGTCTTGCCGGTGCCGGGTTCGCCGATCAGGGCGGGGTTGTTCTTGGTCCGGCGGGCGAGGATCTGGATCGTGCGGCGGATTTCCTCATCGCGGCCGATCACCGGATCGAGCTTCCCGTCGCGCGCCGCCTGCGTCAGATCGCGGGCGAATTTCTGCATCGCGTCATAGGTGTTCTCGGCGCTGGCGGAGTCCGCCCGCTTGCCACCGCGCAGTTGCTCGATCGCGGTGTTGAGGCTTTGCGGCGTGACCCCTGCGGCCTTCAAGCCCTCCCCTGCGGCACCCTGCGACAGGGCAAGCGCGGTCAACATACGCTCGACCGTAACGTAGCTGTCGCCGGCCTTATCGGCGAGCTGTTCGGCCTGGTCGAGCACGCGCACGGCATCATTATCCAAACCGGGCGTCGCCTGCGCGCCGCTGCCGGTCACGGCCGGAACCTTCGAAAGACCGACGTCAATCGCGGTCACCGCCAACGGCGCCTGTCCGCCCGCGCGTTGGATCAGCCCGGCGGCCATGCCCTCGCTATCCTCAAGCAAGGCCTTGGCGATATGCAGCGGGGTAATGCGCTGGTGGTTCATACGGATGGCGACGGTTTGCGCGGCTTGCAGGAAGCCCTTGGCCCGGTCGGTGAACTTTTCGAGATTCATGTTGTCTAACCCCTCCAAAGGTTACCCCCTCGAGATAGTGTTGCACATTGGCAACACAAGTCCCCAAGGGCAAATATCGCGCACAGGTGTGTTACCCGAGTAGGTGGGTTCAATCATGCTCCAAGGCAAGAGGCCGCGCGAGCCTTGACCTCGTTCGAGCGCCAAGCGATGGAGCTGACTTACGATTTGGGAGAGAAATCGGACATGATCTGGGTCAAGCGCGGCGCATTTGCGCTGGTGGGCGTTCTGTTGCTGGCGGTGATGTTGCTGGCCACGTGGGAGCCGTTCTTTGCCAGCGCTGCCAACCCCGCCCCCGGCCGGACCTACACAGCCGAGATCATCCGCGACGAATTCGGCGTGCCGCATATTTACGGCAAGACCGATGCCGACACGGCTTACGGCGTCGCTATCGCCCATGCCGAGGATGACTTCTTTACGCTGCAAGATGTCGTCGCGATGGCGCGTGGACGTTACGGCGCGATCGCGGGCGAGGAAGGCGCGCAGATCGATTACGCCTACCACCTGATCGACGCGCGCGGCACGGCGGAGCGCGAATATCCGAAGCTCCCCGCCGATACCCGTGCGCTGTTCGAAGCCTATGCAGCGGGCCTCAACCAATATGCCACCGAGCATTCGGGTGAGGTCAAGCTCGCTAATCTGTTCCCCGTCAACGGCATGGACGTAGCCGCCGGCTTTGCGCTGCGCCAACCGTTCTTCTTCGGGCTGGACGGCGTGATCGGACCGCTTGTGGCAGACGAGGAACTGCGCCGCGAGCATGGTCCCGACATCCCCGGCTTCCCGCGCCCGCCGCTGCCGGTTGCCGAACCCACGCAAACCGAACCCGCAGCGCCCGCCACCAATCAGGCGCGCCGCATAGTTCTGCCGCTGGGCGAGGAAGCCGAACACCTCGGCTCCAACGCCTTTGCCGTCGCACCCAAGAAGTCCGGCGGGCCGACCACGCTGATCTCCAACTCGCACCAGCCTCTGCGCGGCGGTGTGGCGTGGTACGAACTTGTGGTCGAAAGCGGCGAAGGCTGGCACTTCGCCGGCGCGAACTTCCCAGGATCGCCCTTCCCTTTCCTCGGCCACAACGAGCATTTGGGCTGGACCAACACGGTCAACACGCCTGACATGATCGACGTCTACCAACTGGAACTCGACGAGACCGGCACCCGCTACAAGCTGGACGGCGAATGGCGCGATCTGGAAAGCAAGTGGGTGACGCTTCCGGTCAAGATCGGCCCCGTGGTGCTGCCGATCCGGAAGGAAGTGCTACGGTCGGCGCATGGCCCGGTGATCAAGAACGCCAAGGGCGCCTTTGCCATCCGCTATGGCGGGATCGGGCAGCTCGGCCAACTCGACGCCTACTACCGCATCAACAAGGCGACCAATTTCGCTGAGTGGGAGGCGCAGTTGTCACGCCTCGCCATCCCCTCGACCAACTTCATCTATGCCGACGAGGCGGGCACCATCGCCTATGTCTATAACGCCGCGATCCCCCGCCGACCTGAAGGCGTGAAGGCCGACTGGCGCAATGTCCTCCCCGGCAATCGGTCAGACCTCATCTGGCAGGGCGCGGTCGATTACGCGACCCTTCCCAAGATCGTGAACCCGGCCAGCGGCTGGCTCTACAATTCGAACAACACCCCGTTCACCGCCGCAGGAGCCGGGAGCGATCTTGACGTCCAAGCGTTTGCACCGCTGATGGGTATCGAACTCAAGCAGACCAACCGCTCATGGCGCGCCTACAAGCTTCTGTCCGAGGCGAGCGTGCTCGACCGCGCGGCGCTGGAGCGGATCAAGTATGACACCGGCTATGAACGGCTCGGCTATGTTGATCGATTGTTCGACACGCTGGAGGGACTGAAGGCCGAAGGCCAGCTGGCTGAGGCACGCGATCTGCTGCTCAGCTGGGATTTCACCGCCGACAACAAGGGCGCTGCCGATGCCATTGCGTTGCTGATCATCCGCGATTTCATGTCCGCCGATTACAACAACAAGCCTTTCCCCGATGCGGCCGAGAAGCTGCAAGCCGCCGCCGACCACCTCACCACCCATTTCGGCCGGCTCGATCCGCCGATGGGCGACCTGCTGCGTCTGCGGCAGGGCGAGCTTGACCTGCCGCTGGACGGCGGATCGGACACGCTGCGCGCGTCGACCACATGGGACGTGGCCGAAGATGGGCGCCTCAGCCTCAAACATGGGGACAGCTTCATCATGTGGATCGAATGGCAGCCCGGTCAGCGGGTTACCTCACGTTCGATCCAGCCCTTTGGCGCGGCTACCACCCGGCCTGCCAGCCCGCATTACACCGACCAGATGCAGCTGTTCGTCGATCATAAGCTGAAGCCTGTCCACTTTTGGCGCGATGATTTGCTGGCGAAAGCCAGCAATCGGCGCGCCGTGACAACCACGGTCACCAACGCGCGCTGACTGGCGCTTTCCTCTCGCATGATGTTTCACCGGAGCCTTCATCCATGACCCACCGTTTTGCCGCCGCCAGCCTTTCGGCGCTCGCCCTTGCGCTTGCCGTGCCGTTCGCCCCCGCGCTCGCCCAGACCGCGCCTGCCGCCAGCGCTGCCCCGCAGGCAACTGCCGATCTGCCGACTCTCGTGAGCCAGGTGACGATCCCCTATCAGCAGTTCGAGCTGGCAAACGGCCTCACCGTGCTGGTGCATGAAGACCGCAAGGCGCCGATCGTCAACGTGACGGTATGGTACAATGTCGGCTCCAAGGACGAGCCGGAAGGCAAGACCGGCTTTGCCCACCTGTTCGAACACCTGATGTTCAACGGCTCGGAAAACGCGCCGGATGACTACTTCAAGTACCTCGCGGAAATGGGCGCGACCGATTACAACGGCACGACGTGGTTCGACCGCACCAATTACTTCCAGACCGTCCCCCGCCCCGCCTTGGAGCGCGCGCTGTGGCTGGAAAGCGACCGCATGGGCTACCTGCTGGGTGCGGTGACGCAGGGCAAGCTCGATAATCAGCGCGGCGTCGTGCAGAACGAAAAGCGTCAGGGCGATAACGAGCCGGGCGGTCTGGTGTTCTACGACGTGCTCAAGACCCTGTTCCCCGATGGCCACCCCTATCAGCACGAAGCAATCGGTTCGATGGCCGACCTCGATTCCGCCTCGATGGAGGATGTGAAGGCGTGGTTCACCGAGAATTACGGCCCCAACAACGCCACGCTGGTGATCGCGGGCGACATTTCCGCTGCCGAAGCCAAGCCGCTGGTCGAGAAGTATTTCGGCACCATCGCGCGCGGCCCGGTCAATGATCCGGCACAGGCCCCGGTCCCGACTCTAGCCGAGCCCGTGCGTAAGACTTTCAAGGATCAGGTCGCCGCGACCAGCGTGACCCGCTACTGGCCGGTCGAAGGGATCACCGGCAAGGATCGCATCGCGCTTGACGTGGGTGCGTCGATCCTCGGCGGCCTCGCCTCAAGCCGGCTCGACAATGTGCTGGTGCGCGACGAGCAGCTGGCCGTCAGCGTTTCGGCCGGCAATTCCGCCTTCCACCGCATCGGCATCCTTCAGGTCGAAGCGACCGCCAAGGAAGGTGTTGATCTTGCCGTGCTGGAAAAGCGGATGGACGAAGTGGTCGCCAAGCTGATCGCAGAAGGCCCGACCGAAGACGAAGTGCGCCGCGCAGTGACCAGCAATCTCGCTCGCACGATCCGCGGGCTGGAGCAGGTTGGCGGCTTCAGCGGCAAGGCGCAGACCCTGGCCGAAGGCGAAGTGCTGGCGGGTGATCCCCATTTCTATGCGCGCGAGTTTGAAGCGCTCGCCAAGCTCACCCCGGCTGACGTCAAGGCGGCACTGGGCAGCTGGATGACCCGCCCGGCGATGACCGTGGTGCTGGAGCCCGGCGCACGCGATGCGACCTACGAGGAAGCCGCATCGGTGGCCGCCGAAGGTGCAAACGCGTCCGAGCGGGACCGCGCTGCCGAGACGATCAGCGTCTCGGCCGTCCGTCCGGCCCCGCCGATTGATTCGATTGCGCAGCTCGACTTCCCCGATGTCGAGCGTGCAACCCTGAAGAACGGCATGAAGGTCACCTATGCCCGCCGCACCGCGGTGCCGGCGACCTATGTGTCGATGGCCTTCAATGCGGGCGGCGCGGCCGATCCGGCGGGCAAGACCGGTCTCGACGGCCTCACCCTGTCGCTGTTCGACGAAGGCACAAAGAACCTGTCGGCGCAGCAGATCGCCGAGGCGGGTGAGCGGCTCGGCGCGACCGTTTCGGTTGGCGGGGGCGATGACCGGTCAACCTTCACGCTCTCGGCGCTCACGGCCAACCTTGCCCCGTCGCTCGACCTGATGCGTCAGATCATGCGCGAACCGGCCTTCAATCCTGAAGACCTTGAGCGGGTGCGCAACCAGACCATCACCGGTCTTCGCCAGGCGATGAAGTCGCCGCAGGGTATCGCCCAGCTGACGCTGACGCCGGAGCTGTTCGGTGCCAATAGCCCCTATGGCCGCGTGCCGACAGTGGCGAGCGTGAGCAGCATCACCCGCGATGACCTGATCGCCCACAAGGACAGCTGGATTCGCCCGGATAATGGCGAGGTCTTCGTCATCTCTGACAAGCCGCTGGCCGAGATCGTGACCGCGCTCAATGCCGCATTCGGCGACTGGAGCGCGCCTGCCACGCCCAAGGGCACCAAGCAGTTCGCCGACAACATGGGCGCCAACGGCAACCGCATCATCCTCGTCAACCGCCCCAATTCGCCGCAGAGCTTTATCCTCGGCTCGCAGATCACGCCGCTCGACGCGGGCGATCCGGCGTTTGTCGCCTTTGGCAGCGCCAACAAGTCGCTGGGCGGCGATTTCCTCGC
>DLGU01000113.1:0-2475 GCA_002482865.1 Porphyrobacter sp. UBA7686 | reverse complement strand
GAGAATGCGGTGGTCTATTCGATCTCGGGTGGGGTGCAGGCGGATCGCACCGGGGATTCGCTGGCGGAAATGCTGCGGGAGACCAAGGAATTCCTGACCATCAAGGGTGTCACCCCGGAAGAGCTGGAGCGCAATGTCGCCTCGGACGTCGGCTCGCTGCCGGGCCGGTTCGAAACCTCGCCCGCGGTGCTCGGGGCGATGCAGAGCAATGCCCTGTTCGGGCGGCCGGACAATTATCAGGAAACCCTCGCCAGCATCTACACCGCGCAGACCCCCGCAACCCTCGATGCCATCGCCCGTGCCAGCATTGACGCAGACAAGTTCGTCTGGGTGGTGGTCGGCGATGCCAGCGTAGTCCGCGCACAGCTCGAACCGCTCGGCCTGCCGATCGAACAGCGCGAGATGGAAGGGGAATAAGCCAGGCGGCAGCGCGCTTCAGCCGGAAAGCGGTTGAAGCGCGCTGACATCAGTGTAAATAACGAGACCACAAGTGCCGGGTCGCCAGAGGTCCGCACGTTCACCGGAGGAGTTGAATATGTCTGTTGCAGGTACTTACAAGACCATCGTCAAGAGCCCGATGGGCGACCAGACCGGCACCCTCACCGTGGTTCCCGATGGCGACACCTTCAGCGGCTCGCTGGTCGGCAGCCTCGGCTCGATGGACATCGCTGGCGGCACTGTCAGCGGCAACACCATCTCGTGGAAGATGAACATGGTCGTGCCGATGCCGATGACGCTCGATTGCGAAGCGACCATCGATGGCGACACGCTGACCGGTTCGGTCAATGCGGGCGCGTTTGGCGCGATGCCGCTGTCGGGCACCCGCGAAGCGTAATCGCTTCGGCCCGAGTTACGAAAAGCCGCCGGCGCCCAGCGCACCGGCGGCTTTTTCGTGCCTGCTTTGCGCGCCGGATTGGCTGCGTTCAGGATCCTGCGCTAAGGAAACGGGGTCACGACTTGGGAGCATCAGGGATGTCTTTTCGCGCCGCCATTATCGCCACTGCCGCCACGCTTGCCTTGGGAGGCTGCATGACCCTTCCCGATAGCCACCCGCTTGCCGGAACCGAATGGCAGCTGACCGCGATCGACACGTCGGGCAGCACCACCTCGCTCACCCCCACCTTGCAGCGTCGCCACACCCTCGCCTTCATCGATGGGGGTGAGGTGCAGCTTCAGCTCGATTGCAACCGCGGCCGGTCGACCTGGACCGCGGGCCAGCCGTCGAACGGCGCGGGCAATATCAGCTTCGGCCCCGTGGCGGGCACCCGCATGGCCTGTCCCGCTCCCAGCTTCGGCAATGATCTGGCGGGCGCGCTGGAACAGGCCCAGCGCTACACCACTACGCTCGACGGTCGCCAGCTGGTACTGGAAACGCCCGAGCTGCGGCTCACCTTCGCCGCCGCCGAGTAAACCCTCCCCGGCTACGACGATGGTCTAGCTATCGCTGCTGCCCGTAACGCGCGACTTTGCATTCCTCGGCAGGACCGGCATGATGCAGGCGCAGGGCCTGCCTGCCGGTCAGGGGATCGAGCGGACAAGCGGGAGACGGACAATGGCGACGACATATGATGACGCCCTGCCCAAGCATCACAAGGTCACGGGGACGGAAAAACGCGTCATCCTCGCCTCGTCGCTGGGCACGGTTTTCGAATGGTATGATTTCTACCTCTATGGCCTCTTGGCCACGATCATCTCGGCGCAATTTTTCTCGGGCGTAAACGAGACCACCGGTTTCATCTTCGCGCTCGCGGCGTTTGCGGCCGGTTTTGCGGTGCGGCCCTTCGGCGCGCTGGTGTTCGGGCGGCTGGGCGACATGGTCGGGCGTAAATACACCTTCCTCGTCACCATGGGCCTGATGGGTTTTGCGACCTTCACCGTCGGCCTGCTGCCCAATTACGCCAGCATCGGGGTGGCCGCCCCAATCATGCTGGTGGTGCTGCGACTGTTGCAAGGCCTGGCGCTCGGCGGCGAATATGGCGGGGCGGCGACGTACGTGGCCGAGCACGCCCCCAATAACAAGCGCGGGCTCTACACCAGCTTCATCCAGACCACCGCAACCTTGGGCCTGTTTGCCGCCCTGCTGGTGGTGATCGGCACCCGCACCATGATCGGCGAGGAAGCCTTCAAGGAGTGGGGCTGGCGCGTGCCGTTCCTGATCTCGTCGCTGCTGCTCGGCGTGTCGCTGTGGATCCGGCTGCAATTGCAGGAAAGCCCGGTCTTCCAGAAGATGAAGGACGAAGGCACCAATTCCAAAGCACCGATTTCGGAAGCCTTCGGCAACTGGAAAAACGGCCGCTGGGCGCTGATCGCGCTGCTCGGTGCGGTCGCGGGGCAAGCGGTGGTGTGGTACACCGGCCAATTCTACGCGCTGTTCTTCCTTGAGAAAGTCCTGATGGTGGACGGGGCGACAACGAACATCCTGATCGCGGTGGCGCTCGCCATTGGCACGCCGTTCTTCATCTTCTTCGGCTGGCT
>DLGU01000015.1:15826-16405 GCA_002482865.1 Porphyrobacter sp. UBA7686 | reverse complement strand
CTCGGGCAGGTTCTTCCAGTATTTTTTGGGCATTTCGGACAGCATCGCCCCCACCTTCAACCGTGCAGGATTGAAGATCGAGGCATAGTAGGAGCGCCACAGCACCTCGACCGGATCACCGCCTGGCGCATCCTCACGGCGCGCGGGCGGGCCTTCACGCATCACTGCGCCGTCCCAATGCACGCTGCCGCGTGGGGTGAGGATCGACCAGCGCATGTTGGCAAAGCGGCGCATGAAGAACGCGGCCTCGGCGCGGACGATGTGGTGATCGGGTTCAAACCAGGCGACGAAATGCGGCGTGCCGTCCTCTTCTGTCACTTCGCGAAAGCGGACAAAGGCGTGCATCTTGTGTGCATCGCGCCGCACCGATTTGGCGAGCTCCTCGACCCGGCGCACCTCCGGGTCGGCCTTGTCTTCCATGATGCGAGGGTTGCGCTGGAGCCGCCACAACAAGCGGTAGAGCAGCCCAAACCGGACCGGATCGGAGTGCAGCGCCGCGCTGCGAGCCACCGTCAGAAACCGCTGGCTGGCACGTACCGGCGGCGCAGCCGTGGGCGGCGGCGGCAGGCGCTTGTCTCC
>DLGU01000015.1:14479-15801 GCA_002482865.1 Porphyrobacter sp. UBA7686 | reverse complement strand
GCAAACAGATCGCCCGTCCCGCCCGGCTCGATCCACGAGACACGGTCAGGCGGCACATCGCACTGGATCAACCCCCGCGCCCGTTCCCGCCAGAAGGCGAAATCGTCGGGCGCGGGCAAGTGAATCGCGTAGTGGGCGCCGAGGGAGACGTGCTGCATCGCAGTCATCATCGCCTCCGTTCGTGTCGAGCGAAGTCGAGACACTCCACGCGAAGGCCTCTCGACTTCGCTCGAGGCGAATGGATGAAAAACCACACCCCCATCAGAACAGCTCCAGCTGTTCCGACTTCGGCGCAAGCAGGCGGCGCAGGTCGGCGCGGTCGGTCAGCAGCGTTGGCCGCCAGTCGAGCGCACAGATGAAAGGACGCACCTTGGCGATCGATGCAGTCAGCCGCGCGACATCGTCCAAGCGTAGCGTCCGGTGCCGCCGCGCCGCAAGGATCCGTCCAACCGCAGTCGTCCCCAGCCCCGGCACGCGCAGCAGCATCTCCTTGGGGGCGCGGTTCACATCGACAGGAAAGCTCTCGCGGAACTTCAGCGCCCACGCCAGCTTCGGATCGATATCGAGCGGCAGGTTGCCATCCGCCTCGGTCGCGTCCGCCACCTCTCCCGGCGCAAAGCCGTAGAACCGCATCAGCCAATCGGACTGATACAGGCGGTGTTCGCGCAGCAAGGGTGGGCGCTTCAGCGGCAACACTGCGCTGGCATCGGGGATCGGCGAGAAGGCACTGTAATAGACGCGGCGCAGGCCGAAGCTGCCATAGAGGCGGCTCGCCTTGCCGATGATCGCGGTGTCATTGGCCCCGTCCGCGCCGACGATCATCTGCGTGGACTGGCCCGCAGGCGCAAAGCGCGGCGCGTGGCGGAAACGCTTGCGCTCGTCCTTGGCCTCGATGATCCGCGCCTTGGTACGCCCCATCGCGCCTTCGATCTGGCTTTCATCCTTGTCGGGTGCGAGCCGCGTCAGCCCCGCGCGGGTTGGCAGTTCGACATTGATTGACACCCGGTCGGCATAGAGCCCGGCCTGATGGATCACCTCGGCGTCCGCCTCAGGGATGGTTTTCAGGTGAATATAGCCGCGAAAATCATGCTCCTCGCGCAAGATGCGGGCGACTTCGACCAGCTGCTCCATCGTGTGATTGGCGCTTCTGACGATGCCGGAGGACAGAAACAGCCCTTCGATATAATTGCGGCGATAGAAATTGAGCGTCAGATCGACCACCTCCTGCGGCGTGAACCGCGCGCGGTGCACGTTCGAGCTCTTGCGGTTGATGCAGTAGTGGCAATCGAAGATGCAGTGATTGGTCAGCAGGATCTTGAGCA
>DLGU01000015.1:4000-14430 GCA_002482865.1 Porphyrobacter sp. UBA7686 | reverse complement strand
GTGCCGGATGACGCGCAGGACGCATCATACTTCGCCGCATCGGCGAGGATTTCGAGTTTCTGGCGGAGGGTCTGCTGAGCCATCGGAACGGGGAACACCTTTCAAGTGTTCCTTATATGTTCCTACCGCTCTATCGCCAAATGCAAAGGTTGCAAGCGGCCCCAGTTTGCGGTCAGACGATGCGGCGCAGCCTTGGGCCGGTGTCGTGGCTGTCCTGCTGATCGCACAGATAGTCGATCACAGCGGGGTGTATCGTCCCTTCGAAAGCAACACCGGCGACTTGCCCTTCGATCCAGGCGATCGTGCCGAGCGGGGCGTTGATGCCATTGACCTTCATCGTCACCCGGTCACCGACTTCAGCAAACCCGGCCTTTGCGCGGATTTTGCAGCCTCCTTCAGAGATATCAATCAGATCGACAAACACCACACGCGTGCGCACCCGGCTTTTCACCGTGAGGCTCATCGGTCGGCGTTCGGACGCGCGTGGGATCGATTGGAGATGCATGGTCGAAGCTTCGCACAAATCCGTAAAAGAAACCTGAGCAAGACGGTAAGAGGAGTTAGGCATAGAGCCCTTGCAGGAACCAGTCGGGCACCCCGCCCCGCCCGTCGCCAAGGGTTCCCTGCCGGTAGATCCAATACCGCCGCCCGGCCTCATCCTCGATCCGGTAATAGTCGCGCAGCCGCGCGGTCGAGCGTTCGCGCCACCATTCGGGCGCGATCCGCTCCGGCCCCTCGACGCGGCAGACCTCGCGGACATTCCCGCGCCAACGAAACCGCTGCGGCACGCCATCGGGCGAGGCATAGAGCACCGCGATCGGCTCGGCCCGGTCGAGCAACTTCAGCGGGCGGGTGTGGAAAGCGAGCGCGCCTTGCGAAGGCGGCACCGGGGCAAGCGGCGGCTGCCAGCTTTGCGCGCGTTCAGGGATGTGGCTGGCACGAGCGACCGGGCGGGTGACCGCCTTGGGGCCGAGCCGGACCGTCAGCCGGTCGATGCAGGCCGCGAGCGCAGTGCCGTGGTCTTCGGCCGCCGCATCAAGATCAGCCTGGCTGAGGCTGAGCGGCTCGCTCCAGCTGGCGCGCAGCTGCACCGCCTCGATCCCGAACCCGGCCTCGACATCATCAAGCCGGGCGGCAAACAGCCGGGTGATGTGGCTGGCCTCGCGCGTGGCGGCGGCGAGTTCGATGCGGCGTGATAACACTTCGCCATCCACCCGCCACAGCGCCAGTTCGAGCCGCCGCGCCCCCTCCCCCCGCGCTTCGAGTGCGCGCACCATGTCAGCGGCGAGGTCCTCCACCACCCGGTCGAGCAGGTTGCGGTGGCGCAGTGGCTCCATCAACCGGCGCTGCACCAAGGGCATAGGCCGCTCGATCACCGGCAGCAGCGGTTCGGGCACGCGGCCCAGCAATTGATCGAGCCGGAGCAGCGGATTGGCGGCGGGGGAGCGGTGATTACGGAATCGCCGGCGCAGCGCATCGCGCGCGCCGGCCTCCTGCCCCGGATCCTCGCCCGCGCCGCTCACCCCCGCAAGCTCGCCGAGCCGCTTGATCCCGAGCCGGCGCAGCACGGTCAGCACGTCGTCATCAAGCCGGAGCGCCGCCACCGGCAGATCGCCGAGCTGACGCAGCGGATCATCATCCGGGGCGAGGATCGCACGCGGCCGGGCGTAATGCGAAAGCGCCCAAGCCGCACCCGCTGTCGGCGCGAGCGCAGCGCGCGCTGCCAGTCCACGCGCTGCGAAAGCCCGCGTGACATCGGCGAGCAGCGCATCTTCGCCGCCAAACAGATGGGCGGCTCCGGTGACATCGACCAGCAGGCCATCGGGCGGATCAAGCGCGCTCCACGGCCCCCAGCGCTGCGCCCACAGGGCGAGCTTCTCCAGCGCCGCGAGATCGCCTGCGGGGTCAGCCAGAACAGCGGCCAGATCAGGGCAGAGCGCGCGCGCATCCGCCAGCAGCATCCCCACCCGCGCACCCGCCGCGAGCCCAGCGTCATTGGCGGCGGTGATGCGCGGGCCGTGCGCGGTTTCGAGGATCAGGGCGGTGGGCGCGGAATCGGCGGCGGCCTGCGCTTCAGGCGCGTGCGCGCGCCGCCAGCGATCGACCGACAGTCGGGCGAGCCAGATGGACAGGATCCGGCGCGGCGGTGACATCGGCGTCAGGGTCGGAGCGGAGGCGCAGGGTTCCAGTGTCATCGCAAAGCATCCATTCGCCCGGCGCATGGGCGCGCGCGCGGAACAGTTCGGCATGCCAGCTGGCGGTGCCGGGGGCGGCAGGGTTCCAGCGCGGCGGCGGGGACGGCGCGGCGCGGGCCTGCCAGCGCATCCGAGCCGAGGAAAGGTCGCGCTCGGCATCAAGCCGTACCAGCCACAATCGTACCCCGTGCCGTTCAGCCGTAAGGCTCAACCGGCGTGAGGCGGTGAAGCTGAGCGCGCGCGGATTGCCTGCGATCTCCCCGATCACGCAGGCGAGGTCACGGCACTTCAGCCCCTCCTCCAGCGCGAACAGCGCGTCCTCTGGCGTGGCGGCAGCGACATGGATCAGGCGGCGGCGCAGATCAGGCGGCAGGCCCGCAAGACAAGGCCGACCGCCCAAGCGGATCGCCGCGCGATCCTGCACCCACAGCACCTGGCGCGTATCCTCGATCCCCCCATCCGCTGCGTTTGACGTCAAGGCGTCACGCGCCAAAGCCAGAGCCAGCCCCGCTCCGCTCGCCTCACTGGCGGACGCGAAGATTTCGGAGTGGAACGGGTGATCCGCCAACCCCGGTCGCCACCGCGCTTCAGGCGCAGATAGGCCAGCAGCGCGGGACAGCACGCGCGCGGGTGATGGCTTGGAGGGCGTAAAGGGCATAAGCGAACGACTCATATGTTCGCTTTATGTTCCAACATTCGTCCGCGTGCAATGAAAAGGGCGCGGGAAGCTGTGTGCTCCCCGCGCCCTTAGATTTGCGTCTCAGCGAGACCTAATCGTCGACCACCGGCCCCGGAAACTCGCCCATGTCAGGTGCAGGGTCCTGCCACTCGCCATGCTGGAGGTTGGAATGCGACAAGCCATAAACGAAATACAGCGCGATCATCCCGGCCATGAACCAGGCGAAGAAGATCAGCACGCTCGGCGGCACGGTGTAGATCAGGTAGGCACAGGACAGGATGCCCAGTACCGGGGTCACCGGATAGAACGGCACCTTGAAGCCGCGCGGCAGTTCCGGCGCGTTACGGCGCAGGTAGATGACCGACAGGCAGACGATGGCGAAGGCCGCCAGCGTGCCGACCGAAGTCATGTCCCCGAGCACGTTGATGTCGAAGAAACCCGCAGCAACAGCCGTGATGATCCCGACCAGCGCCGTGTTCACATAGGGCGTCTGATACTTCGGGTGCACCTTGCTGAACACCTTCGGCAGCAGGCCGTCACGCGCCATGGTGTAGAAGATGCGCGTCTGCGCATACATCAGCACCAGCACCACCGAGGTCAGACCGATGATCGCACCGACCTTGATGATCTTCGCGAGCCAGCCCCAGGTGGGGCCGAAATTGTCAACCACCACGGCAACCGGATCGGGGACGTTGAGCGTGCCATAGGGCACCAGCAACGTCATGATCGCGGCAACGAGCATGTAGATCACGGTGCAGACAATCAGCGAGCCGAGAATGCCGAACGGCATGTCCTTGGCCGGATCCTTGGCTTCCTGCCCGGCGGTCGAGACTGCCTCGAACCCGATGTAAGCGAAGAACACGATCGAAGCGGCGCGCATGATCCCGTCGACACCGAAGGCCCCTTCGCCATTATTGGCCGCAGGGTCATACTCGGGAATGAACGGCACCCAGTTGGCCGCCATCAGCTCGCCGAGGTTGGACAGCACAATCAGCCCGCCAACCGCGATGAACGCCACCAGCACGCTGACCTTGATGCCGACGATGATGTTGTTGACCTTGGCCGATTCCGACACGCCCAGCATCAACAAGCCCGAGAGCGCGATACAGATCAGGAAGGCCGGCATATTGAAGATCGTCGTGACCGTCTGGCCATCGACGATTACCGGCGCGCCATCCTGCATCAGCGTCATGCCCGCAGGCCCGGTAAATTGTGGCGGAATCACAAGGCCGAAGTCCGCAAGCAGGCTGACCACATAGCCACCCCAGCCCACTGCGACCACCGACGCTGCCAAACCATATTCCAGCAGCAGCAGCGCGCCCATGATCCAGGCGACGAACTCGCCCAGCGTGGTGTAGCTGTAGGTGTAGGCTGAGCCAGAGACAGGCAGCGTCGAACTGAGCTCTGCATAGCAAAGCCCCGCAAAGGCGCAGACAATGCCCGCCACCACGAAGGACAGCATCACCGCCGGCCCCGCATGAAGCGCCGCCGCACTGCCGGTGCGGACAAAAATGCCCGCCCCGATGATGCAGCCGACGCCCAGCAGCAGCAGGTTCCACTTGCCGAGCGTGCGCTTCAGCTCGCTGGTCTGGGTTTCACGCTGGACCTGCGCAATCGACTTGCGCGCGAACATCCGTTGAAAAACGGTTCCTCTGGGTGCACTCGCCATTACAAATCCCCCCTGCGCGCCTGCACGGCGCACGGCTTAATCCGGTCAAGAAACATCTGGAATAGGTCTCCCACTGATCGCAAGCAGATCCCCCGCGCGATCGAATGGCCGTAACGCTAGCGCAACAGGCTCGCAACACAAGCCGAAAGAGCGGGTTTCCCCCGGTGCGCGCAAGCGCTACACCGCTTGCCATGTCCACGACCTTCCAGCTCGACACCAGCACAAGCCGCGCAAACCCCACCCCGCAGGTGATGAAGCGGCTGACCGTGCCCGCCATTCGTGCCCGTAAGAAGGACGGTGTCACCGCCAATCCGCTGGTGATGCTGACGGCCTATACCGCGCGTCAGGCGCAGTTGCTCGACGCGCATTGCGATATTCTGCTGGTGGGGGATTCGCTCGGCCAGGTGATCTACGGCCTGCCTTCTACCGTTCCGGTGACGCTGGAGATGATGGCCAATCATGGCGCAGCCGTTGTACGCGGGTCGTATCATTCGGTCGTGGTCGTCGACATGCCGTTCGGCTCGTATGAGGCGTCGCCAGAGCAGGCGTTCGAAAGCGCGGCTTACCTGTTGAAGCAGACAGGGGCTGCGGCGATAAAGCTGGAAGGCGGGGCGGTGATGGCGCCGACGGTCGCGTTCCTGAGCCAGCGCGGCATTCCGGTGATGGGCCATGTCGGTCTCACTCCGCAGGCGGTCAATGTGCTCGGCGGCTATGGCGCGCGCGGGCGGTCGGATGCCGAGGCGGAGAAGATCGTCTCTGACGCCAAGGCGCTGGATGAAGCGGGTGCCTTCGCGATCGTGATCGAAGGCGTGGTCGAACCGATCGCGATTGCCGCGACACAGGCCGTCACCTGCCCTACCATCGGCATCGGTGCCTCGGCGCAATGTGATGGGCAAGTGCTCGTCACCGAAGACATGCTCGGCATGTTCGAGCGGGTGCCGCGCTTTGTGAAGCGGTATGAGGACATCGCAGGCGTGATTGACCGCACCGTCGCCCGCTATGCCGAGGAAGTGCGCAGCCGCGCCTTCCCGACCGAAGACCAGACTTACCAGCCCAAGGCCTAGCCCGCGTCTTTGGCGAGGCGCAGTGCCAGCGGTGCGGCCAGCACCAGCTGCGCGAGGTGGTAGAGCAACAGCGGCGCGATCACGAAGCCGGCGGCTGATGCCGGAAACAGAATCGCGGCCAGCGGCGCGCCGATGGCGACACTCTTTTGCGATCCGGCGAACAGGAACGCGATCCGATCAGGACGCGGCAGGCCGAGCAGGCTCGCACTCCCCCATGCCCCCGCCAGCGCTAGCGCGAGCATCGCCAGCACCAGTGCAATCATGACCGCCCAATCAGCCGCCGCGAACATGGTGGCCAGCCCCTGCTCAACCGCGCCGGAAAACGCGACATAGACCGCGATTCCGATCACCGTCCGGTCAAGCCAGGCGATCCGGGCGCGGTGGGCTGCGATGCGGTCGATCACTCGGTCCTGCACCACCTGTCCGATCATGAAGGGCAGCATGAGAATGAGGCCGATACGAATGATCGCCTCGCTCCCGATTTCGCCCGCGCCGCCGCCGCCCAGCAGCGCAAACAGCGGCGCGCTGATGAAGACGCCTGCGATGTTGATCAGAGCGGCGCCGACCACCGCCAGGCCAACGTTGCCCTCGGCCAAGCTTGTGTAGCTGGTGGCTGATTGCACTGTGGACGGCAGGCAGCCGAGATAGATGAAGCCCAGCGCCACCATCGGCGGCAAGACCTGTCCAGCAAGGATCGCAAAGCCCAACCCGCCCAACGCCATCACGCCGAACACAAACAGCATCAGCGGCCCGAAATAGCGCCAATTGGCGAGGCCGCGCGCGATCTCGGAGCGGCGGATGCGCATCCCGTTAACGAGAAATAACAGAAAGATACCAGCGTTCGACACCAGCGTTGCAGCCGACCGCGCTTCCCCGGCTGCGGGCACAAGCAGGGCGAGTCCGGTCGCGATCACCAGGACGGCGATCATCGGATCGGACAGGAACGGGAAGCGGGATGCTGAAGGCTTGGACATAGGCGTCAGCCCCCTGCCCTGCCCGCCCGCGCTTGTCGAGCGGCAGCGCGGTTAGCGCTGTACGAGGTGGCGCGGATGCACCTCTGCGAGCCATGCGGCAAAGCGGCGCGCCTCATCGGGCTGGTTCAGCGCCCGCGCCGCGCGCAGCCTGAGGCGGAGCAACGCCGGATCATGTCCGGCCCCCAGCGCAGTGGCATGATCGAGCAACTGCGCCGCCCGCATCCAATCGCCGCGCTGGCCAAAGCGCTCGGCCAAAGCGATCAGCGCGCTCGCATTGTCAGGCTCGCCCGCCACATGGCGCGCTAGTAGCGTGTCGGCCGAAGCCTCGTCGCCCGAACGCACATATGCAAGCACCGCCTTGCGCGTCAGCGGCCAGGGACGTTTCACTTGAGTGGCCACAGCATAGACTGAGAGCGCGGCCTTCGGATCGCCTGCCCCGAGCAAAACATCGCCGCTCAGCGCTGCAACGTCCGCCGACGCCGGGAAGCGTTTGCCAAGCGCCTGCGTGCTCGCCCGTGCGGTGCCCCAATCGCCTATCATTCCTGCCTGCCGCGCTGTTGCCGTCGGTACTGGCAGGCCTTCGCGCACCGCCAGCACCACCGGCGCCGTGCTTGCCCCGCGCATCGCCCTTGCCAGCAAAGGGGCCGCGCTCATCCTGTCACCGCGCTGTTCATAAGCACGCGCGACCAGCATCACGAGGTAAGGCGATGCCTCCCGCAGCCCCGCTTCCGGCCCGAAGCGGGCGATCAACTCGTCCCCTCGCCCCGATTCGAGCATCGCCTTGGCCAGCAGTTCGCGCAGCTTGGCATGGGAGGGCTGGCGCGCGGCGAGCCCTTCGAGGATCACCGCAGCGCTATCGGCATTGCCTTCCGCGAGGCTGATCACTGCATCGAGTTGCAAGGCGGAAGGAACGCCGCGCGCTGCCATGCCACTGCGCGCCAGCAGACTGCGGGCAAGCGCGTATTCTCCGCCGCGTGCCGCCAGAACCGCTTGCAGATAGGGCACCCGATCATCGCCGGGCGCGACTTCGGCGAGCTTGCGCACCGCTGCAAGCATGGCCCCAGCCTCCCCGCCATCGCCAAGGGTTGCGGCATATTCAGCCCATCCGTCGCGGTAGTAGGGATCAGCCGCCAGCGCCGCCTCGAACCAAGGCAAAGCGGCGGCAAAGCCATGCGCGTCGCGGACCAACACTGCGCGCATCAATAGCGCGGGCGGATGATCGGGGCCAAGTTCCAGCGCGCGGTCGGCGGCCTCGATCGCCGTCAGATGCTCTCCGCCGCGAAAGCGCAGCCGCGCAATGGCAACCCATAGCGCCGGATCATTGGGATCAAGCCCGCGCGCCTCATCCAGCTTCCGCCCGGCATCCGCCAATTGACCTGCCGCCATCGCTCGATCAGCATCGCCCAGCAGCTGCACAAGCGCAGGTTTGCGCGCTTCGTCACGCGCGGACATTCCTGTCCCGCCTTCCTCCGAGCACTCCGCCAATGCCAAAACCAGCGCGGTCAGCCCGGCGGCTGTGTCACGCCTGAAGGTCATATTGCTTGAGCAGGTCATACAGCGTCGGGCGACTGATCCCGAGCAGCTTGGCAGTGCTGGAGATATTGCCCTCGCTGCGCGACAGCGCATGGCGGATGACCCGGCGGTCTGCTGCCTCACGCGCGGCTTTGAGGTTGAGCACGTCGGCGTCCTCGTCCTCGCCAGCGCCCAGATCGAGGTCATCAGCGTTGACCAGCTTGCCATCAGCCATAATCACCGCGCGCTTCACTCGGTTTTCGAGCTCGCGGACATTGCCCGGCCATTCATGCGCATCGATCGCCGCCAGCGCATCGGCGGCAAAGCCGGTGACGGACGGGTTCATCTCGGCTGCAAAGCGCTTCAAGAACACCTTGGCAAGCAGCACCGGATCGCCGTGCCGCTCGGCCAGACTGGGGATGCGGATCACGATCTCGGCGAGGCGGTAGAACAGATCCTCGCGGAAGCTGCCTGCTGTGATCATGCTTTCGAGATCCTGGTGGGTGGCGCACACGATCCGCGTGTTGACCGCAATGGCCTTGCGTCCGCCGACCCGTTCAATGGTGCGTTCTTGCAGGAAGCGCAGCAGCTTGACCTGAAGCGGCAGCGGAATATCACCCACCTCATCGAGGAACAGGGTGCCGCCATTGGCGCTCTCGATCTTGCCCTCGGTCGTCTTGACTGCGCCGGTAAAGGCGCCCTTCTCATGGCCGAACAGTTCGCTTTCGAGCAGGTTTTCCGGGATCGCGGCGCAATTGATGGCAATGAACGGCCCGTTCGCGCGGTCACTGGTGTCATGGAGCCCCTTGGCGAGCAGTTCCTTGCCGGTCCCGCTCGCACCCAGCAGCATCACCGAAACGCTGGTCTTGGCAACGCGTTCAATCGTGCGCGCAACCTTGACCATCTCCGGCGCGCCAGTGATTAGGCGACCAAGCACGGTCTTGTCAGCACTACTGGTGGCAACAAGGCGGCGGTTTTCCTCCTCAATGGCGCGCAGATTGAATGCGCGCCGCACGATCAGGCCCAAGGCGTCGATGTCGATCGGCTTCTGGTAGAAATCGTACGCCCCCCGGGCGATGGCCGCCAAAGCGCTTTCGCGGGCACCGTGGCCGCTGGCGACGATCACCTTGGTGTCGGGCTTCAGTGCCATGATCGCATCGAGGACGGCAAAGCCTTCGGTCGTACCATCGGGATCGGGCGGCAGGCCGAGATCGAGAGTCACGACCCCCGGCGTTTCGGACCGCAACGCGGCCAGCGCGCTGTCGCGGTCACCTGCGATCACGACTTCAAAATCATCATAGGCCCATTTGAGCTGGGCCTGCAGGCCAGGATCGTCCTCGATCACCAGCAGCACGGGTTTCTTATCAGGCATTATGCGACCCCTCGTTCGTTTTCGGCGTCTTGCGCGCCCAGCAGCTGCACCGCATCGGCCAACGGCAAAACCACGGAGAAGCGCGTGCCGAGCCCTTCACGGCTCTCCACCGCAATCCGCCCGCCCATCGCCTTGACGAGTTCGCGCGCTTCGAAGGCGCCGATGCCGAACCCGCCCGACTTGGACGATACGAATGGCTTGAACAGACCGCTGCGGACAAAGGCCGGGCTCATGCCCTTGCCGGAATCGACCACGTCGATCGCGCCATGCAGGGTCTCGCCAGTGACATCGAGGAACACCGGCATCCCCGGCTCGCTCGCATCAATGGCGTTCTGCACCAGATGGATGAGCGCCTGTTCGAGCGCTTCGCGGTTGCCCATCACACGAACGGGCTGTTCGCGGGTGAGCGCGACGGGGTGAACGCCCTTGAACCGCTCGGCAATGCCGCGCGCCAGATCGACCAGCTCAATCGAACCCAGCGCATTGACCTGCCCAGAGCCGTAACGCCCCAGCCTTGCGAGCAGCGCGGAAAGCTTATCCGCCGAATTGCGCAAGGTCACCAGCATATCCGCGCGGAAGGCGGGATTGTCTGCGTGCTTTTCGGCATTGGCCGCCAACAGGGAAAGCTGGCTGACGAGGTTTTTGATGTCGTGCATCACAAAGGCCATGCGGCGGTTGAATTCGTCAAACCGGCTCGCATCCATAAGTGCCTGCTGCCCGGCCTGTTCGGACAGATAGCTGGCCAACTGCTGCCCGGCGACACGCAGCAGATCGAAATCCTCCCAATCAAGCTGGCGTGGGTTGCGCGGCCGAGCGAGAACGATGACGCCGACCAACCGGTCAAAGTGGAGCAGCGGCACCAGCGCCCAAGCGTCCTCTGCCTCAATCAACCAGTCCGGCACTTGCGCCGCTTCGCCATGATGGTCGATCCCGCCGCGCGCCTCGTCGATGGCGAGGATGAAGTT
>DLGU01000015.1:0-3950 GCA_002482865.1 Porphyrobacter sp. UBA7686 | reverse complement strand
GTCGGCCAATTCCAGCGCGCGGTGAGTTCGAGTTGGGCTTCCTCGTTGGGCATCAGCAGCAAGCCCGCGGGGCTTTCGGTGATGTCGGCAAGCGCCTTGACTGCACGTTCTTCGAGGCTGGCATTGCCTGTCCCGCCGCGCCCGATGGTGCGTGTGAAGCGCAGCCATTCCTCGCGGTAATCGTAGCGATGCTGGAACAGGTGCTTGGTCGCAGTCACACGCAGCCATCCACGCAGACGCGGCGACGGCAGAGCCAGCACCGCTCCCATAATCGCGATCACCATGAAGGCCGCCTGACTGGCACGGGCCATATCACCCCCCAACAGCGCCAGCGACTTGGTCACCAGTACCATGCCGACCAAATAGCCGCCGATCAGCAAGAGCGAGAGCGTGCGAAAGGTGACCGCGCGTGACGGGCTGAATTGCACCCGTGGCCCGGCGGCATTCATCCCGAGCGCAAACAGCGCCGCCATGATCCCGGCAAACAGCCCGCGCGCATCGCTGAGCGCTCCGGCTGTTGATCCACCGAGGTAGGCCACGGTCTGGAGGTTGAGATCGTAGGCGAAAATCCCCGCCAATGCGATGCCGGTCCAGCGTAGAACCGGGCGCAACGCGCTTGCCGCGCCGGCATAGAGGTTGTGCAGCAGCATCAGCGCGCCGATCGCCACCAGCATATCGATCAAGGCTCGCGCCTCGAACACCGCCTGGTTTACCTCAGGCGCACCTGTGAACCTGAACCCCACTAGCAGCAGCACTGGCTGAAGCAATTGCACCAGCACCAACGCGACGATGACCGGGCGCACAGGCTTGAGGCTGGCCGCGCGGCCATCGGCACCAAACAGGCAGAAGATTGTGGCGATCAGCGCGAGGTTGCGCGCCATCGCGGCGATGACGGCAGCATCATGCTCGGTGCCAAGCCCGGCTGCGAGTGCGCACCACACGCTGCTTGCTCCGGCCGCAATCATCAGCGTGGTTCGATCAGGCCGCGCGCGCTCACCATGGCGCCAAATCCACAGCATCGCGCCTGCGCTCAGCACTGCGCCTGCGACCCAAGCGAGGAAGCCCGCCAAGGGCACCATGCCGCCCAGCCAGATCATCGCGCACCCTCCGGCCACAGGACCACTCGCAGCGTTTGCAGCAGGATCACGAAATCGAGAAACGGCGTGTAATTCTTGGCGTAGTAGAGATCATATTCGAGCTTGCAGCGGCTATCCTCGACAGACGCGCCGTAGGGATAATTGATTTGCGCCCAACCGGTAATACCGGGCTTCACCATGTGCCGCTCGCCGTAGAAGGGGATTTCCTCTTCCAGGCTCTCGACGAATGACGGCACTTCCGGACGCGGACCGACGAAGCTCATTTCACCCTTGAGCACGCTCCACGTCTGGGGGAGTTCATCAATCCGCACCTTGCGGATGAACCGGCCGAGACGGGTGATGCGCGGATCGTTTTCCTCCGCCCACTTGGCCCCGTCCTTTTCGGCATCGGTTCGCATCGAGCGCAGCTTGATGAGCGTGAATGGCTCGCCATAGAGGCCCACCCTTGTCTGACGGAAGAAGGCCGGGCCCTTGCTGTCGAGCTTCACCAACAGGGCAAACAGCACGATTAGCGGCAGCGTGAGCGTGAGCAGGATCACGCTCGCGGTGATGTCGAAGATGCGCTTCACCGCACTTGAGAACATCCGGCTGCTGGAAAAGCCGTCCGAAAAGATCAGCCAGCTGGGATTGATCGTATCAAGGTCGACCCGACCAGTCTCCCGCTCGATGAAGCTGGAGAAATCATTGACGTGGACGCCCTTGGTCTTGATCCGGAGCAGGTCTTTCAAGGGCAAGGCGTTGCGACGCTCTTGCAGCGCAAGCACCACTTCGGACACGCCGAGATTCTCGACGAACCGGCCCAGATCGTGGATCGCCGAGCGCGGGATTGCTTCTTCGACGACGCGAGCATCGTCGCTCATGGCGATATAGGAGACGATGACAAAGCCGGTCTCGGGCTTTTCGCCCAATTCGCGCAGACGCTGCGCCCGGTTGCCAGCACCCAGCACCATCACGCGGCGACGAAACGCCGAGGAACCGAGGAAAGAGTTGAGCAGCAGCCGGTCCGCCACCAGCACCACAATGGCAAGCCCCATGGTGTAGAGTAGCGTCGAACGCCAGAACAGGTCGCTCGGCAGGACGAAATCCACCACCGCCAGCGCAATGATGCCCAAGCTGATCGCCACCAGAACCCGTGCGCCTGCAAAGCGGAGGGATCGCAGGGAATTTGGGCCGTAAACCCCGACCGCAATCATGGCGAGCCAGATCACCGAAGCCGTGCCTAACAACGCAAGGCCGCGGCCGCTGAAACCGCCCAAGTCCATGCCGATCTGGTGCGCCCGCCACTGCCAGGCGATCTCGCTCGCCAGCACCAGCAAGCCGAGATCGAGCAGTCCGAGCAGCAGCACGGCGTGCGGGATATAATGCTTGAACAGGCGGATCATTTCAGGGGCGGTCTCTGGTGCATGCCCTGCCGCTTCTAGGCCCGAGACCTTAAGTGTCGGTAAACTTTACACCGGTTACGAAGCCCGCAATTCTGCGGGTCGTGAGGGTTAATGCCGCGCTTAAGATGCGGAACGCGGGCGCGGTAACGCACTGGCGATCCGCGCCGGCGCCGGGATCAGGCACTCCGCCCGGCCGCACCGGCCACACGGCACACCCAGCGGCACAGCGTCGAGACGGTCGAGTGAGACGCCGCGGGCATGGGCAAGATCACCGGCAAAGCGCGCCTCGATCCCCAGCACCACCGCACGGCGACCTGCGCACATCACGCCGTCGCCATCCACCGTGCGGGTGATCGTGAACCAGTGCCGTGCTGCCGCTTCGCCCTCGCCGAAGGTGACGGCTTGGGTGAGCACGGTTCCGGGACGCTCGAACGCAGCATAGGGCACCCATGCCGGCGAGCGCGCGCCTTCGAGCGGATACATCGCGCCGCTCCCGCCAGCGGTGAAACTGGTCATCCGTCCCGCCCGATCGATCACCGCCATGAAGAACGGCAACCCCCGCTCGCCGACCCGCCCCAGCGTGGTGAGTCGCTGAGCGACCTGATCGAAGCTGACTGCAAAGCGACGTTGTAGAACGGCGAGGTCGTATCCGGTCGCCTCACAAGCTCGGAGGAACCGGCGATAGGGTAGCAGCAGAGCGCCTGCGAGATAATCGGCGATGTGTTCGCGAAAGGCATCGCGCGCATCCGCACTGGCAAGGTTCGCGCCTGCCACCAGTGTCTCGATACCCTCGCGCATTTCCAGTTGCCCGACTTGCCGGGCAATCTGGAAGCGCCGGGCAGCACCGGGGAGCATTTCGGAGAGCTGCAATTGCCGCGCGTGCAGATCAAGCCGATGGACCTGTCCCGGCATGACCTCAGCAGGGAGAATACGCACCTGAAGCTGGTGCTTCTCTCGCAGCCGCTCTCCCAGAGCGGCGCTGATTTCCCCGCGAGAAAGTCGCAATTCATCTGCCAGATCCTCGGCTCCATGGTCGAGATCGGCAAAGTGGTTCTGCCAGCGTTCCACCGCACGGCGCGAAGCAGCAGCGGTATCCTCAACCACGATCCGCTCACCCCCGCCCGTGTCGTACAGTCGGGCGAAGGCGGCAGCGATTTGCGGCGCCGCGGCCAGAAATTCCTGCACTTCCTCACGGTCGATCCCAAGATCGCCAAAGCGCTTGTCCGCCATTCGTCTCACCAGGCCATCGAGCCCGCCGATTGCGTCGTCTTCACGGAGACTGCGGGGATCGAAATCGAAGCGTTCGATCACCTGCACCAGCACGCGGGCTGACAGCGGCCGCTGGTTGCGCTCGATCAGGTTGAGGTAAGACGGCGAGATGCCGAGAATGCTCGCCATTCCGGCTTGGGTCAGACCTTCGCGTTTGCGCAGACGGCGCAAGGCAGGCCCGGCGAGGAGGTTGGTGTCAGCC
>DLGU01000130.1:4591-8775 GCA_002482865.1 Porphyrobacter sp. UBA7686 | reverse complement strand
CCGATGATCAGGCCGAGACCTTGCTGATGCGCCTCAACCGGGGGAGCGGCCTGTCCGGCCTTGCCGGAGTGCGGGCTAGGTCAACCATCGCGGAGAGCGAGATCGCCCTGCTGCGCCCGCTGCTAAGCTGGCGCAAGGCAGAGCTGGCAGCGGTGGTTACCGCCGCCGGGATCACGCCTGCCGCAGACCCCTCCAACACTAATCCCGCCTTCGACCGCGCCCGCTTGCGCGCGCAGCTGGCCGAAGCGGGCTGGCTCGATCCGGTCGCGCTGGCGACCAGCGCCGCCCATCTGGCCGAAGGCTGGCAGGCGCTCGAATGGTATGCGGAACTCGACTGGCATGAAATGGTGATGCGCGATGACACCGCGCCGGGCGGGCTGGGCTATACCTATTGCGCCAATGTTCCGCGCGTCATTGCCATCGAGACGATCCTGAGGATCATCCGCGAGCTGGGTGGGCACGCGACACGGGCCGAAGCCGCCCGAGCATGGGATCGGCTCTGGGCAGGAGAGAACGCGTCGCTTGGCGGGGTGCTGGCGCAGGCCGGTGTGGAGCGGGTCGAGAAAGTCGGCGTGATGATGCGCGTCTGGCGATTCCGGCCGGAGCCTGCGCGGGGCAGTGCGAATTAGATTTCATGGTGTCACGCGGAGGCGGAGACGTGGAGGCTTATCGGTTCGCGCCAAGGGGCCAAGAGGCCAAGATGTTGCGCTTGCGGCGAAGCCGCACTTCCCCATTGCCATAGCACGCTATGGAAGACGCTGCCTGCGGCGCAGTGACCCTCTCTTCGCCCCTTGGCCTCTTGGCGCGAACCAATGGCTGCGCGGACCGATAAGCCTATGCGTCTCCAAGTGGGTCCCCCCAAATTTCAGCCGAGTTATTACATTACCTTGTCGCCAATCCCGATCATCTTGCCGCGGGTAATGATCACCTTGTCCCCGCGCTTGGCGGCGGCGAACAGCTTGGCAGCGAATTCGTCCGGCACGCCGATGCAGCCGTGGCTGGCATAGCCGTTCATCACTGGCGAGCCGTGGATCGCGATCCCGTCCCACGTCAGGCGCAGCGTGTGCGGCATCGGGGCGTTGTTGTACTTCTCCGAGACGTTATCCTTCTCCTTGGTCAGGATCGGGAAACTGCCGAGCGGGGTGGGGTGGGCCTGCGTGCCGACCAGCACAACGGCGGTGCCGATTTCGTGCCCGTCACGAAAGGCGCTGATGACGCGCGCTTCGAGGTCGACGGTGATGACCAGCTTGCCGGTGCGCGGCGCGGCGCTTTCGTCCCAGAACCAGTCGCCATACCGGATGCTGCCTTCAATCGGCAGGATCGACTTGATGACGAAGGGATCATTGCGAGTGAGAGCCGCTGGAGTGAGCGTAGGCGCGGGCGCAGGCGCAGGCGCTGCTGCGGGGAGCGGCTGTGCGACCTCATTGGCGATCATCCGCACGGCCGGGCCGCGCGGAGGCTCGGGCTTGAGTGCGGGCGCGGCCACCATCTCAGGCGCCTCGTCCGCCGTAATGGGCGGAAGGCCAGCATAGGCTGCCGCCGCATCGTCAGCCGAAGGCAGGTCGCTATCGGGATCGACTTGCTCGAAGGTGCCGACCGCCTCAGCCGCAACCGCCTCGGCCGCATCGCCGGTCTGACCGGCGGTGGTTTGCGCCGCCACCACATAGGGTGTTGCGACAAGAACAAGCGAGGCTGCGAGAATCCGGATCATGCGGCAGGTTATGCCCTGTCAGCCGTTAGCTTGCCAGAGGCTAACAGGTTTGCGTCCCTTGCGGGGACGGCGCGGGGGGAGGGGTTAACGGCGGAATTTGGCCTTTCACCATGTTTTCGCTTTGCTTTGCCGGTAACTGGCGGGAAAAGGGCAAAGTGAACAGGGGGATCGCAGCCATGACACCAGCCGTCCGAATGCTCATTGGTGTTGCCGCGATGGTGGCGACCCCGCTCGCCGCGCAGGACACGCCCGAGACGTCCAAAACGCCGGTCGATTTCTCGGCGCTGAGCGACAAGAAGCTCTACGCCTTGCTGGTCGATGGCGAAGGTCGGCTGATGAGCGAACCGTGCACCTTCGGCCTCCCGCTGTTCACGGCCTTTGACGCAAGAAGGCCGGGCATTGTGGAAATCCAGCGCGGACGACTGCTCGCCGAAGCGCTGTGCGCCGATACGGAACAGCGCTACGCCGACGGGGCTCGTGCGGCGCTGAAACTGGCGGAGTTGACCCCGGATGATCCTCCCACTTGGTTCATGCTCTACTTCGCCGAACGGCTAGAAGATGCGGATGGCGCATTGGCGGTCCTGCGCAGTCTTGACGGCCAAGGGCTCAGCAATCTCGACAAGGACCAATATTTTACCATCGGCCGGATGCTGACCAAGCAGGGGCGGAATGTCGAGAATGATGGGGTCGCGCTCGCATGGGCGGAGGGCGGCAAGTTCGACTTAATCGATCCCGATTTGCATTCGGCCATCGCCATGCGCGCGCTGCGCGCGTTGGCGCGCGGGCGGCGGAGCGATCTGGTCGATCAGCTGCTGCTCTCGATCACCAGCCCGACGGCCTATATCCCGATGCTCACCCAGCGCGACTATGAACCCTTCTGGCCGCAGATCGAGGCACGGGCTGGCACCAATCTCGCGCTGATCGGGGCCGAGGATGTGAGGGTTGCGCGCGACCGGTTGGCAAGCGCACCGGATGATCGGGATCGCTTTGCCGAGGCGGCCAATGCGCTGCATTACAACGGCCAATTCGAAGAAGCCGTCGCCCTTGCTGAACGCTGGCGCGAGCGCGCAAAGCGCGGTGCGGCGATCGAGGAAGGGGACGCCTGGGCGCTCAACATTCAGGCCTATGCCTATGATTCGCTCGGCCTGCCTGAGAAAGCCGACGCGGTGTTCGAGGAGCTGGCAAAGCTCGATCCGGACGAGCACAACTGGGTGGTCAATTTCGTCATCAACCGCGCCGCGCGGCTGACGGGGCAGGGGCGGTGGGAACAGGGCCTCGCCGCGACCGAGCTGGCGCGCACAGTCGCCGAGCAATATGGCTCAACCTTTGCCAAGCTGATCATCGCCAGCAACCGCGCCTGCGCTTTCGAACGCTTGGGCCGCGGCGGTGAGGCGGCGGAGGAACTCGCCTTTCTCCGCGAGAACTGGAAAGAGGGGGCCGCGTTGGCCGCACAAGGGCTGATGTGTCACGGGCTTAAGGATGAGGCGGCGGTGCTTCTGCTCAACGGATTGCGTGATGACAACTTCCGCGAAACCGTGCTTGGCGCGTTCCAGACGGACGAACTTGACCTGTTCTACACCGCGACGATCCTGCCGCAGGCCACCGATCTGCCGCCCGCCTATCCGGAGCTCGCTGCCGAGCTTGCCAAGCACATGCGCAAAATGCCCGAAGCCTTCATCCCGCAGGCAGCGTTGAAGCGCGTGGCGCTCAAGGAGGGGGCGCCGCGCTGACGCGGCGTTTTCCTACCTTGCCCGGATGTGCCAAGCCCTTGATCGTGCTCTTTGAAACAGTCGATTGATCCCGTCAGCGCGCCTTTTTCGTGGCACAGGTTTTTACGCTTCTGGACAATGTCTCATGTGTCTCCAACACGCGACTTGAGCGCGGGCGACTCGGAGCCTCAGGCGATCACCCCGAACAGGTCGTGTGCGTCGGCATCCTCGATGGTGGCTTCGACGATGTCGCCCGGGGCAAGGCTTTCCGGCACGTTGCGCAGATACACCGCGCCGTCGATCTCGGGCGCATCGGCCTGTGAGCGGCCGGTCGCGCCGATGTCGCCGTCCTCGTCCGGCTCGCCGATCTCGTCGATGATGACGGGGAGCGTGCGGCCGATCTTGGCGGTGAGTTTGGCGGCGCTGATGCGCTCGGTCACTTCCATGATCCGGGCGTAGCGTTCCTCCTTGATCGCTTCCGGCACCTGATCGGGAAGGGCATTGGCCGCCGCGCCTTCGACGGGTTCGAAGCGGAAGGCGCCGACCCGGTCAAGCTGGGCTTCCTCCAGCCAGTTGAGCAGGTACTGGAAGTCCTCCTCGGTCTCACCCGGGAAGCCGACCACGAAGGAGGAGCGGATGGCGATATCGGGGCAGATGGCGCGCCACGACTTCAGCCGTTCGAGCACCTTGGCCTCGTTGGCGGGGCGGCGCATCAGCTTGAGCACCTTCGGTGAGGCGTGCTGGAACGGGATGTCGAGATAGGG
>DLGU01000130.1:219-4519 GCA_002482865.1 Porphyrobacter sp. UBA7686 | reverse complement strand
TCGACATGGGGGTAGGGGTAGACGTAATGGAGCCGCACCCACGGCGCATGGCCTTCGGGGGTGCGCAAGGCCCCGAGTTCCCGCGCCAGATCGGTCATGTGGGCGCGGACATCGCGACCCTTCCACTGGCGGGTCTCGTGGCGGATATCGACCCCGTAGGCGCTGGTGTCCTGCGAGATGATGAGGAGTTCCTTGGTCCCCGCGGCGACCAGCTTCTCAGCCTCGCGCAAGCACGCATCGATCCGCCGGCTCGCCAACTTGCCGCGCAGATCCGGGATGATGCAGAAGGCGCAGGAGTGATTGCAGCCCTCGGAGATCTTGAGGTAGCTGTAGTGGCGCGGGGTGAGCTTGATGTCCGGCTGCGGGATCAGGTCGATGAACGGGCCTTGGCTCGGCGGCGCGTGGATGTGGACGGCCTCGACCACCTGTTCGTACTGATGCGCCCCGGTGATCGCCAGCACCTGCGGATGGGCGGCGCGGATCGCGTCGGCTTCCTCGCCCATGCAGCCGGTCACGATCACGCGGCCGTTCTCCGCGATGGCCTCGCCGATCGCAGCGAGGCTCTCTTCCTTGGCGGAATCGAGAAAGCCGCAGGTGTTGACCAGCACGACGTCTGCGCCCGCATAATCCTCGGCAAAAGCGTAGCCATCGGCGCGCAGACGCGTGAGGATCCGCTCGGAATCGACGAGCGCCTTGGGGCAGCCGAGGCTGACCATGCCGATCTTCTTCTGCTCGGCCAGAACGGTGGGAGCTATTGTCGTGGACGTGTTCATTGCGGCGCGCCCCTACACTGTGTGGGGGCCCAGCGCTAGGGTTGACGGAGGCAGGCTCAGCGGGGCATCTGGGGCGTCATGATCGTCAAGCTCTTCACCGACCATCCGCGCGCCATTGGCGAAACCTATGGCCAGCACGCTCGCACGGCGCTCAGCTTCGGCTGGCGCATGGTGGTCGGCGGACTGGCGTGCATGGTCCACGCCATCGTCCCCGGCCTGTTCGTCAAGACCGCGAGCCGCACCGTGGTGCAACTCGACGCCGAGATGCGCGGCCGCAAGCCGACGCCCGAGGCCGAGGAATTCGCTTACGTGATCTAGCGCGCGAGCGCCCTACACGCGGGGCGTTAACTAGGTTACAGGCCCCCTATGCGTATCGCGATCACCAAAGGGACGGCGCAGGATCATGTCGCGGTAACGCGGGCCGACGGCTCGCGCACGCACTTCGCCTTCACCAAGAAGGGCCCCTATCCGCACGACGCCTTCCACTTCTTCATCGAGCGCGGCCTCAGGATGCAGGCTGGGTTCTGCGGTCTGGTGGCGCGCGGGATGGAGCCGGAAGCGGTGCAGGCGATGGCGCTTGCGGGCGGTCATGCCAGCGCCAAGCGCCCTGCCGCGCCCGATCCGGGCATTGTCGAACTAATCCAGGCGGAACGGCTGGTTGAATGTTTCGAGGCTGCCAGTTGGAGCGGAGGGGCGGATGATGCGGCCATCATGGCGATGGCCGAGCCGGCCTGGGCGACCTCGCTCGTGCCGCCGCCCGCCGGTGTGCCTGCCAAGCTGGGCGACATCCGCGCTGCCCTCGATGCCTTTCTGGGCGAGTGGCGGGACGCTGCCGTCAATGCGACGCTCGAACTCGAATGGCCTGAGGCCGAAGGAGATCAAGGATGAGTGATTTTGCCCTGTGGCCGGTGCTGGCCGGATCGGCGGCGTGTTTTGCCGTGGGCGCGCTGTGGTACGGCGTGATCTTCGCCAAGCCGTGGCAGCGCGCTGCGGGGCTTTCGAACACGCAGCTGCGCAGCGGCAATATGGGCGTGATCTTCGCGCTGACCTTCGCCTTCGAGATGCTGATCGCGATGGTGCTGTGGCACCTGCTGGTCCGCACCGATCCGCCGCCCTTTGTGGTGATGATGATGGCGGTCGGCTTTGCGGTCGGAGTGATGATCCCGTCGATCGGGATCAACTACCTGCATCAACGCAAGCCCTTGGCGCTGTTCCTGATTGATGCTGGGCATTTCCTCACTGGCATGGCGGCCATGGGCGGCGTGTTCGTGTGGTTCCGGGGATGAGGTGACTGAGCCCTTGGATGGCCCCTAATGATGGCGTGTCTTGACCTTCAAATGAGCTAGCATCGCCCACACTTCTTGATGGCCTACACAAACACGAGCGTCACAGTCACGACGAGCGTCCCCGCCAGCAACACTCCGCAAAGCGCGAGGGCGCATGCGGAGATCCAGCCGAGTCCTTGCTCCGCCCGCATCCAACGTGCTTCCACAACGGTAAGCCACAGCATGGCCGCAATTGTTGCGAGGCCCGAGGCGCCGGACGGACCGATGCCCAGCAGCGCAATTTCTGCCGCAACCGCCATTGCCGCCGCGAAGACTGCCGCCGGATAGCACTGAGCATAGAATGGCAGCCGGAGGCTGATCCGATCAATCTTGCGTTGGCGCACGAGAAGCAAAAGGACGGAGAAAATCAAGGGAAAGGCGGAAAACAGCGCCAACCGCACAGCGAGTGCAGTCGTGTCGTCCGATACCAGCGCGCCAAGACCCTTGCGGCTTTCGATGATCTCGTCTGGCTGGCCCAAAGCAACGGAGACGAGATGCGAAACCAGCAAGGTCGCTACGAGAAAAACGGGTGGGCTCAGGGCTTCGGAATACTGCTCCTCCTCCGGTAAGGCGAGCTGCGCGTCCGCATAACGCATCATCTTGAGCGGTCCGATCAACGTACGCAGCAGAGTGAGCGGCCAGAACACGAGCCAGCTCATCAGCTCGAACAAAAGGTCGTCGAGCGACTTGATCCACTTCAATAGGTCCATGTCTGCTCCTGTTTGAGCAATTTGCAATGCCGCGGCAACAGCCTTTCTCTGCAGAGACCTTTGCGACGACATGATGAAGATCAATGTTGAAGATCGACTGTAATCGTGAGATTTTATGCAAAAGTGATGAGGGGATTGAGGCATGGCACGCAAAGTGATGTTCTTCGCCGCGACCGGGGCCATGGCCTTGTCGCTTCCTGCATTGGCACAAAGCGCACCCGATCTTGCCGACTTGGTCGGTGCCCGAGCCGCCGGGGCGGAAACGCAGATGGAGGCGAGAGGCTATCGTATCGCTGGCGCATCGACCGTCCGCGACATCAAGTTCACCTTTTGGTGGAACGAACGCAAACAAAGCTGCGTCTCCGTATTGACAGTCGAGGGGCGCTATGCCGCAATCGACACAGTTCCAGCCGGAAATTGCGATGTCGGCAGCGCGGCACCGCCGCCTTCGCAGAATGCGGCAGCCACCGGGTCGCTTGTCCTGGTTTGCTATGGCGGAGGATCGAAGCCGACTGCCACCACCCGCCCGAACTACACCTGGAACTCCGACAAACATAAGTGGGAATGGGGCACGACACTTCAGAGCACCCAGCAAGGCTTTTCGTCAGACGTTCAGATTGAGATCTATGGAGACCACGGTCGCATCCACCTGGGCCCCGATTTGGTACCACCGATCCACTCGGGAGGTAGCAATGGGTGGTGGGACCTGACTAATCTCGTTGTTACCCCGACGCTAATAACCGCATCCTATCGTTTGAACGGAATGAATAAACCGAAGGTGACAATTGATCGTCGGACGGGACGGATTGAAATCCGCGAGATGACCAGCTTCAATGGTCAATGCGACATCGGGGATTGGTCGCAGGGGCAACGTCGATTCTGATTTGACGGCGGCGTTTGGCGCGAGTCTGCTGAGGGGGGTCAGCCGAACGGCAGCTTTTTTCTCAAACATGGGCAAAGCGGCCCCATCAGGAAATCAGCCGCCCTCGCTTGGTGCGGTGGGCACGATTTCCACCACCACGTCGCCGGGCTGGAGCATCTGGCATTCGTCTTCCCAGAAGCCGATCGCGCGGCCGTTGCGGTAGACGCGCAGGCCTGTGCCGCCGCTCTCCAGCTGCTTGATCGACTTGCCGCATTCCGCCTCGGTCACTTCGCGTTCGACCAGTTGCACCCGCCCGCCGACACTCGCGAGATCGGCGAGGTAATCGGCGATATGCGCGCCCTTGACGCTGCCGGCCAGCAGCAGGCCGGTGAAGCGCACCGGGTTGATGACATTGTTCGCCCCCGCCTGCCGCGCCAGCAGTTCATTATCCTCGGCGCGCACCACCACGCTGATCGGCACTTTGGGGGCGAGGTGGCGCACGGTCAGCACCATCAGGATCGAGGTATCGTCACGCCCGGCGCTGACCAGCACGCTTTGCGCTTCGGCAATGCGGACGGACTTCAGCGTCTCGTCACGGGTGGCATCGGCGGCCATGACGTTGACGCCGAG
>DLGU01000130.1:0-192 GCA_002482865.1 Porphyrobacter sp. UBA7686 | reverse complement strand
AGGCGTTCTTCGGACGGGTCGATCACCACGATGCAGCGCGGATCGACCCCGCGCTCAATCAGCTCGCCGACGCTCTGCGAGCCGGAGACGCCGAAGCCCAGCACCACCACGTGATCGGTGAGCTGCTCCTGGATGCGGGCCATGCGAAACTTCTCCCAGCTACGCTTGATGACGAAATCGTAGGCGGCGCCC
>DLGU01000108.1 GCA_002482865.1 Porphyrobacter sp. UBA7686 | reverse complement strand
CCGCTACGCCCAGCTGTGGGAGGACGCCGAGGTGCTGGTTGCGGCCATCGGCCCGCGTCCCGGCGGGCGGCTGGTGTCGATCTGTTCGGCAGGCGACAACGCGCTGGCGATGCTGCTGTGCGATCCCGCCGAGGTGATCGCCGCCGACCTTTCGCCCGCGCAATTGGCCTGCCTGAAGCTAAGGTTGGCCGCGTTTCCGGTGCTGACCCATACCGAATTGACCGAACTGCTCGGCGCGGCCCCTTCGCATCGGCGCGGCGTGCTGCTTGACCGGGTGCTGGCCGAGTGCGACGCCGAGACTGCCACTTTCTGGCACGCGCTGCGCCCCGAAGTCATCGCCCACGGCGCGGGCGGAGTCGGCAAGTTCGAACGCTATTTCCGCCTGTTCCACCGCTGCCTGCTGCCCTTCGTCCACTCGCGCCGCACGGTCGCAGCGGTGTTCGAGCCGCGCTCGCAGGAGGAACGCGCGCGCTTCCTCCACGACCGCTGGAACAACCTGCGCTGGCGCTGGCTGCTGAAGGCGTTCTTCTCGCGCCGCGCGATGGGCGCCTTGGGCCGCGATCCGGCGTTTTTCGATCAGGTCGAAGGCTCGGTCAGCGACCATGTCGCGCGGCGGATCGAACACGCCTTTGTCGCCAATGATCCGGTTGCGAACCCCTATCTGCGTTATGTGCTGACTGGCACCCATGGCCCCGTGCTGCCGCTCGCTTGGCGGCCCGAGCATCACGCCACCATCGCCGAGCGCGTGGGCCGCGTCCGGCTCCATCTCGGCCCGCTTGAAGAGGCGGTGAGCGGGGGCGTCGATGGTTGGAACCTCTCCGACATCTTCGAATACATGTCGCCCGAGGGCTTCCGCGCGGCGTACGGCAGCATCCTTGCCGCCTCCAATCCCGGCGCGCGGCTGGTCTACTGGAACATGATGGCCCCGCGCGCCATGCCGCCCGAATACGCGCCCCGCGCCCGCCCCCGTCCCGACATCGCCGCGCCATTGGCCGCGCGCGATCAGGCGTTCTTCTACTCCGCCTTCCATGTTGACGAGGTGTGTCCTTGAGCATCGCGCTCAGCCTCGTCCTGCTGGCCGGATCGGTCGCGCTGCTGATGGGCGTCATCGCCGCTGTGCGTTACGCGGGAGAGCGGTTCGGCTGGCATGCCGAAGTCAGCCGCAAGACCATCCACGTCGCCATCGGGCTTTACGCCATGGCCCTGCCTTTGCTGTTCGATACCCGCTTGCCGGTGGTCATCCTGCTGCTGATTGCACTCGCGTTGATGGGCTGGCTGCGCCTGCCGCAGGTGCGCACCACCGGGCTCGGCAAGGCGATCCACGCGGTCGAGCGGCGCTCGCTCGGCGACATCTGGCTCGCGCTCGCCATCGGGTTCGTGTTCCTGCAATCGGAGGGCGAATACATCTTCTACGCCCTGCCGCTCGCGATCATCACCTTGTCAGACACCGCCGCCGCTCTGACCGGCAGCGCCTATGGTCGCAGCCGCTTCGCGGTCGAGGATGGGGTGAAAAGCTGGGAGGGGGTGGTCGCCTTCTTCATGGTCAGCGTGATCGTGGCGATGGCGATGTTGCTGCTTCTCACGGATGCCCCGCGCCTCAATGTGGTGGTGCTGGCCTTCGCGATTGCCGCCTTCGGCGCAATTGTCGAAGCGGTGTCGTGGCGGGGCCTGGACAATCTGTTCGTGCCGATCTGTCTGCAATTCTTCATCAAGGGCTACCTGTTTGCCGAGCCGATGGCGCTGGCGCTGATCGCATTGCAATTCGGAGTGGCGGTGATCGCGGTGGCGGTGATCGCACGGCGGTTGGCGCTGTCGGTCCATGCCAGCCGCGCCTTCGTGATCGCGATCTTCCTGTTTCTGGGCGCGGGCGGGCCTTACGGCGCGGTGGTGCCGATGCTCGCCATCGCCGCGCATCTGATCGCCCGCCGCCGCCCCTGTGCGAGCCCGCACCGCGATCTGGATTTCATCGCGACTTTGTGCGGCGCGGGGCTGATCTGGTTCTTCGTGGGCGAGACCATCGGGCCGAGCGCCTTAAGCTTCTACAATCTCGGCATGGCAGGCATGGCACTGGGGCTGCTGGTGGTGGCGACCGGAGGCCGGATCGCGGCGGGAGCGGTGCTGACGATAGCGGTGGGTGCGGGCTACATCGCGCTGCTGAGCCTTGCGCCCGGCCATGCGCTGCATTCGCCCTATCTGCCGTTGGTGGCAGCGGCGAGCCTGCTGCTGGTCACCGCGCTGGTGCTGGCGCGCATGACATGGTTCGACCGCTGGCGCGCGCCGCGCCTAGGTGCAGTCGCCAATCTGGTGCCGTTTGCGGCCTATCTTGCGACATTGGGGATGCAATGAGCGACTTCGACGAGATGCGCGCGCCGGGCGCGAGCCTGCGGTTCTACGAAAACGGCCCGGCGTGGGATGGCGTGACGGCGGTGTCGCTGGGCGCTCTGACTTTCGCCGATCCCGAGGCTGGCGCGGCGCTTCTGCGCAAGGCCTTGGCGCGGGCGCAAGGCCGCCCGGTGCTCGCGCCGATGGATGGCGACACCTGGCACCCCTATCGCACCGTGGTGGAAAGCGACGGCAGCCCGCCCTTCCTGATGGAGCCTGCCGCCCATCCCCATGTCGCCGAGGCGCTGGCTTTGGCGGGGTTCGAGCCGGTGGCGCATTACGCCTCGACCCGCATGGCGCTCGATACCCCGCAGGCCGAGCCTGCGCCGGTGGAGGGGATCACCGTCGCACCGTGGGATGGCACAGACGCGCAGCCCTTGCTGGAGCAGGTGTTCGCGCTGGCGGGCGGTTCCTTTGCGGACAAGCAGTTCTTCAAGCCGATCACGCGCGAGGGGTTTCTCGGGCTCTATTTGCCACTGTTGCCGCTGCTCGATCCGCGGCTGGTGTTTCTGGCGCAGGACGAGAGCGGGGCGATTGTCGGCTTCCTGCTCGGCTTCCGCGATCCGGCGATGCCGTCGCGGGCGGTGCTCAAGACCTATGCGGGCACACGGCGGGGCGTGGGGCACCTGTTGGCGCATCATTTCCACGAGGCCGCCAAGGGGCTCGGCTGCACCCATGTGGTGCACGCGCTGATGCATTCGGACAATGTCTCGCTAGTCAGGAGCGGCCAGCACGGGGCCGAGGTCTTCCGCCGCTACGCCTTGTTCGGACACCGCCACGCTTGACCATCCTCGCCGCCTTTGACGCGGCTGTTGCCGCCCATCCGGATCGGCCCGCGATCATCGATGGCAATGGGCGAAGCGTCAGCTTTGCGAGCCTCCACGCCCGCGCCGGGTTCCTCGCTGGCGAATGGGCCAAGCGCGGGATCGGGCCGGGCGACCGGGTGCTGAT
>DLGU01000156.1:2048-3328 GCA_002482865.1 Porphyrobacter sp. UBA7686 | reverse complement strand
GGGCGGAAGAAGCAGGGATTCTCGCTCCGGTCGATTCGCCAGTGCTGAAGGAGCGCCTGCCCGCCAATCTGCGCCACCCCGATGGATTGTGGTTCGGCCTGTCGACCCGCGCGCGGATCATAATCTACAACAAGGCCGAAGGCGCGCCGCAGGGCCTTGCCAATTATGCCGATCTCGCAAGTCCCGCGCTGAAGGGCGCGATCTGCATGCGGTCGTCCTCGAACATCTACAACATCTCGCTCCTCTCCAGCATCATCGCCCACAAGGGCGCGGCCGAGGCCGAGGCGTGGACCAAGGGCGTGGTCGCCAATTTCAAGCAGGCCCCGCAAGGCAACGACACGTCGATGATTGAAGCGGTCGCCGCCGGGCAGTGCCGCGTGTCGGTGGTCAACACCTACTACCTCGCTCGCTATGCCGGGGGCGATGCCGCAGCCAAGGCGATCTTTGACAAGGTCGGCGTGATCTTCCCCGACCAGAGCGGCGTCGGAACCCACGTCAACGTCAGCGGCGCGGGCCTCGTCAAGACTGCGCCCAACCGCGACAACGCAGTGAAGTTCCTCGAATACCTGACCTCGGAAAGCGCCCAGCGGTACTTCGCGGATGGCAACAACGAATATCCCGCCAGCATCGGGCTGAAGGCCAATTCTGCCGTCGAGGCGCTCGGCGCGTTCAAACCCGATACGCTGAGCGTCGCCGATATCGGCAAGGGTCAGGCCGAAGCGGTCAAGATCTTCGACCGCGCTGGCTGGAACTGACGCGGGCAGGGCAAAACGGCGTGCGAGTTGCGGCAGATCAAGGCCCGCTTTCACCCTTTAACACTAAACTGTCTTGAAGGGCGGGCGCTACTCGTCCATTTGCGCCCGCATCCGGCTGCCCGTGGGGGCAGCGCTGACCTGACATCCGAGGCCCGTTTTGAACCAGCCCACCATCGACCGCGACCAGTTTACCGAAAGCGCGGCGCTCTCTGTCGAGACCATCACCTACGTCCATCACTGGACCGATGGGCTGTTCACGCTCAAGATGACCCGCCCGCCGAGCTTCCGCTTCCGCTCGGGTGAGTTCGTGATGATCGGCCTGCCGGGCGACAACGGCAAGCCGCTGCTGCGCGCCTATTCGGTCGCTTCGCCCAGCTATGACGAGGAATTGGAATTCCTCTCGATCAAGGTGCAGGACGGCCCGCTGACCTCGCGGCTCCAGCACATCAAGGTCGGCGATCCGATCTACCTCGGCAAGAAGCCGACCGGCACGCTGGTCACTGACGCGCTGCTGCCGGGCAAGCG
>DLGU01000156.1:0-1946 GCA_002482865.1 Porphyrobacter sp. UBA7686 | reverse complement strand
GTCGTCCACTCGGTGCGCAACGTGAACGAGCTGGCCTATCGCGAGCTGCTGGAATCGAAGCTCGAAGGCGATCCGCTGCTCGAAGACGAAGACCGCGCCAAGATGATCTATGTCCCCACCGTAACCCGCGAAAGCTTCCGCACCCAGGGCCGCATCCAGCAGCTGATCGACGACGGCCGCCTGTTCGAACAGAGCAAGGGCCCGCAGCGCTTCGTGCCCGAAGAAGACCGCGTGATGCTGTGCGGATCAATGGCGATGATCAAGGACCACGCNNGAAGGCGCGAACAACAAGCCGGGGCAGTTCGTGATCGAGCGGGCGTTTGTGGGTTGAATTCGCAGGGCAAATAGCCTTGTATTCATAGGACGTTCAGCAATTCAGGCGCAGCTTTGGCCAAGCTGAAGGAGAGCGCCATGCCCATTCGCCTTGCCCTGTGCACCGCTGTGCTGACTATGGTCCTCGCTCCCACCGCCGTTTCCGCCCAGGTGGCAGTGGAAAATCTGTCGATGTCGAACAATTATCGACTGTTGCAGGTATCGCTACCGGCCGCCAGCACATCGCCTGCGGATTTCAAGGCACAGACCCAAGCGATCCAGTCCTGCGGCGATGCAAGGAAGCTCGCGCGCGAATTGGGCGCCCGCCTTACCCGCAGCACCTATGTAGGGACGACCAACGTCCCGCGCCAATTGCTCCCGGTCCTCGCCGAAACGCCCACAGGCCGCGCCACGCCCGTGCTGGTCGATAGGAGCAATGGGTTGCACGTACTGGTGGTGTGCAGCCGCACCTAATGCGCCACCGTCGCCCCCTGCTTGACACGGGGCTTGGCTGCCTTCTGGTTTGACACGGCAAAGAAGCCTAGCCCCAGACCAAGTCCGGGGTGACGAATTTGAGAGGGGTCGAAAGGCTCCCACTTTCGCGCTTGACCCTTACCCCTTGGCGCTGTTCAATCGTGGCAAATCAAAACCCATTGCCCGAAAGAGACACCCGCCATGCTCGCGACATCCTACCGCACCGCCTATAACGAAGACCACGAGGCCTTTCGCGACACCGTCCGCAAGGTCTTCGCCGAGCATCTGACCCCGCACATGGAGGAGCACGAAGCCAATGGCATCGTGCCGCGCGACGTCTGGAAGAAGATGGGCGACGCCGGGATGCTGTGCATGACGGTGAAGGAGGAGAACGGCGGCCTCGGCCTCGATTTCGGTTTTAACTGCGTGCTCACCGAGGAGCTGTCCTACCTCGGCTCGTCGGCGGGCTTCACGCTTCAGAACGACATCACCGCGAACTATTTTGAGCGCCTCGGCAACCCCGAACAGCGCGCCAAGTATCTCCCCGGCATGGTCAGCGGCGACATCATCACCGCGATCGCCATGACCGAACCGGGCGCAGGCTCCGACCTTCAAGGCATCCGCACCACCGCCAAGAAGGACGGCAACCACCTCGTCATCAATGGCTCGAAAACCTACATCACCAACGGCCAGAACGCCGATTGCGTCATCGTGGTCGCCAAGACCGATCCGGAACTCGGCTCCAAGGGCATCAGCCTTGTGCTGGTCGACGCCGACACCCCCGGCTTCGAGCGTGGGCGCAATCTCGACAAGATCGGTCAGCACGCCGCCGATACTTCGGAGCTTTTCTTCAACGATTGCCGCGTGCCGATGACCAATATCCTCGGCGCGGAAGGCATGGGCTTCGTGCACCTGATGGAGGAGCTGCCGCAGGAACGCCTCGGCATCGCGGTCGGCGCGCAGGCGGCGGCGCAGCGGGCGTTTGACGAGGCGGTGACCTTCACCAAGGACCGCAAGGCGTTTGGGAAGACCGTGTTCGAATTCCAGAACACCAAGTTTACCCTCGCGGACTTGAAGGCCAAGCTGCAAGTCGGCTGGGCGCACCTCGACTGGGCGCTCGCGCGACATCTGAAGAAGGAACTCACCCCCGAAGAGGGCGC
>DLGU01000012.1 GCA_002482865.1 Porphyrobacter sp. UBA7686 | reverse complement strand
CGGCGGCGGCGGCGGGGGCGGCGGGGGCGGCGGGGGTGCGGCCACAGGTGCAACAACCGGCTCGACGCCACCGAAGTTGTAGGTGATCGAGCCCAGAATCGAGTGGCTGCTCAGCTTGGTCTCAAGCGAACGGCCAATCGGGTCCACGAGACCAACGTCAGGAACGTTGAAGTAACGATACTTCAGACCGACGTCCCACGAATCGCTCAGGGGAGCGCGAACGCCTGCCAGCAGTTGCCATGCGAAGCCCGTGTCCGAATCGTTCCACACGCCCGGGCCCTGCTGATTGACGCGGCCGTCCATGTCGACACGAGCCACACCGACACCACCGCCAGCGAAGGCCTGGATGCCATCATCGGCGCCGAAGTCGAACAGTCCGTTCAACATGAAGCTGAGGGCGTTAACTTCGCCAGCTGCGATACGAGTGCCGGTGAAGGTGCTGGAACCGGCGGTCTGCGGCACAACGACCAGACCTTGGGTGCCGGCCTGCACGTCGCTCAGATCAGCAGCGCGATAGCTGGCTTCAGCTTCGAGCCGGAACGCACCGAAATCGTAGCCGACGATACCGCCGAAATCGTAACCCGTGTCATAGTTGGCAACCGCGTCACCGGCGGCACCGTTAACATCGAGGCTCTGGTCTTCGACGAGCATTACGCCGCCATCACCCTGAATGTACCACTGGCCTTCACGGGCCATGGCAGGTGTGGTCAGCGCGGTCGAAGCCATCGCCATCCCAATGACGAGTTTGCGCATTCTAAAATTCCCCTTTGTATTGGACTTGAGGCACCGGCCGTCTCTATCTTTTCCCCTTGCATGAGGCAAGCAATCAATGGCCTATTGGTGTTGCAAGAATGTCGCGAAGACATGCCTGTGGACAAAAATGCAATCGCAAAACAGGCCTGATTCCGCCAATCTGTGTGTTTAAGGCGCTTCAGTCGCCAGTATCCCCACTGCCACCATCGCCTGTATCAGGGATGTGATCGCGACGCGTGCCTGGGTGTCGATAATGGTTCCGCCGGTAGGCTCGGGAGGAGCGGCGACGCTTTCCCACCCTGACCGGTAGACGATGGAGTGGCCCGCCGACAGGTCGAACGCCTGCATGCCTTCGCGCGGCGCGACAAAGTGCCAATCCCCGCCGATCCATACCGCAAGCTTGCCCTCGTGTCCGGTCCACGCGCTTGCCGCCGGTGCGGTGACCCGGAAGCAGTCGCCTTCATTCGGGCTTTGCGGCGGTGCGGGCTGAGAGGCTGTGACAGCGCGCGTGTGCAAGGCGTCGAGCAGGCTGAGGGCCTGATTGACGAAAAACTCCTTCTGGGCCTGACCCGGGATCAAAAGTGGCAGGCCAATGATAGGTGTGGTGCTGGCAAGGGCGATCGGATCGGACATGCAAATCTCCCGGTGTTCAGGACAATGAAGCGAGCAGCAGCGGCAGTGAACGATCGAATGTGCCGACCTGCCTGACCCACAGCGGCGCCGGACCGTGCGCGGTAATCAGCGCCGTCCGCTCCGCTAAAGTCAGGCGCAGCCAGGCGGTGTCGCGCTGCCATGATACATGCGGAGCATCGGCAGGGCCGTAACCGACGAGATAGGCCTCACGCTCCTCAATCAGCGGCACTTCTACGCTGTCATCCCACCGCCATTGTCCTCGCCCGCGCCGGGTCCAGCTGAACAGGCTGGCCTGATCGGCTTCGATGCGCACACGCGGATGGACGGGGCATGGCGGTCGGCGCGAAAGGCCCGCATTGGCGAGCGGCGCGATGATGGTTTCGGTATCTCCCGTCCCGATTGCGGCAATACGCGAGGTCGCAAGCGGCGGGACCAGTTGCGGATCAAGCGAGACCAGATTGTCATCGATCACGGTCACCTGTGTCTGTGCTGGGTGGCCCCGGGCAGCCTCCGGCTCGGTGCCGCCCCGGCCGCGCAGCAGCCCGGTGAGCCGCCACCGACCGTCGCCTGCAGGCTCGGCGCGTAAGAACTGTACCAGCTCACCGCCGATGAGCACGCGGTTGGCACCGGCGGCAAGACCCGCAAGGTCGGTGTCCGCCAGATCGAGATCGCCTGCGACCAGATCGATCACGGCTGTCGCGGCCGGCTCGAACAAAATCCCCGAGGAAGGCTCCAGCGGCGCGCCAAGCGTCCCCATCACTGCGCGCTGCGTTCCCGTGGTGCCGAGATCGACCAGCGCGGTCCCCTGAACGGCGAACAAGGCCGCCCCCCGCCAAGCGCCGTTCGCGCCAGAAGCCGCTGCAAAGATCAGCGGATTGGCCGGGTTGCTGCTGGCATCGGGCGGGACTTCGAAGGCTGCAAGCTGGGTCGGCGGAATGACCAGATCGGTAGGCGACAGGCTCTCTCCCGGGTCGCTCTGACGCGGGGCCCCGCCTGCGGGGGCGAGTCGCTCCAGCTCAAGAGCGATCCCTCGATCCTGCCATTCCCAGCTGCGCAGCAGCCAGTGGCCGGGCATGTCCGGCAGGCGCACGATGCGACCGGGCGTGAGCCGCGGATCGAGCTCACCGATTCGCCAGCTGACGGTCTCGTGCTGCCAGCGCGCGCGATTGGCGCTGTCATTGGCGAGGCTGCGCGCGCCGCTGGCGGTCATGGTTGCGGGCAGGTCGATCATCAGCTCGCGGCCCGCTGGGCGGGCTCCAGAAGCGCGCTGCACCCCGGTCTGATAGTCGCGATCCTCGTCGTAATATCGCAGGGCAGCAGGGGAGCGTGCGGGCACGCCAGCGCGCTGTTTGTGCGATGCTTCGTCTTGCTGACGGTCATCCGTCGCGAGTTGGCCCGGCAGGGTCAGGATGTCCTGCCCTGCCGAGTCGCGAACGGCGATGGTGAGGCCTTCACCGCCTGACATGCAAACCAGCGGGATCACCTGATCAATCGCCGCAAGCGTCGATGCCAACGGCCCGCCCTCATCGGCAAACCCGCGTGCGTAGGCCAATGGCGCCGCAATGGCGGGGCCTGCCGCATCCGGCACCAGCTGCGCCAGCGACACGCTCTCATCCCCGCCATCGGCAAAGATTTCGAAGCTGAGCGCGGGGATTCGGTTGCCGTAATCGCCTAGCTCCAGATTCTCGAACACGACATAGGCGCAGTCGCGGAAAGCGGGTGCGGCAGGGCCCTTGGCTGCGGCGATCAGCGGGTCCACCGGATCATCGCCGAAGCCGCGATAGACGCGCAAAATCCCGCCGACCTTGAGGTCATCCTGCGCGCCGCGCAGCAGGTTGCCATCGGCCCAAATCCGCCCGACACGGTCGATCGGCGTGCTCGATAGCGCTACCGCAAAGGATGCGGTATAGGCATAGACCGTGGTCGAGGGCTGGCCCTTACGGCCCTTCTCCTTGCGTTTGCTTTCCACCAGATCGGTCGACCAGATCACTGTGCCGGGCACCCGCATCCGTCCGAACTGGCGCGGGATCGGCTGGCCATAGCTCGACGTGCTGATCGCCAGATCGCGCAGGCGTGGCCCCTCGCGCCCGCCGGGGGCAAAGATCCGCGAATCGATCTGCTGGCCGATCAACGCCCCGAAGGATGCGCCGATCGGGCCGCCAATCGCCGTGCCCAGCGCTGTCAGAACTATCGTCGCCATGAGCTAGCCTTCTCTCTGAGGTGCGAACCGCCACTTGGCATGAACCTGCCAGGCGGGATCGAGCGGCTGGAGCACCACGCGCCGCAGCCCGGCGTGGGCGTGGATGACGGTCACTGCGTCGGCGGCGATCACGAGATGGTGTTGGCAATGCGCGAGCGCGATCAGCAGCACCTCGCCTGCGCAAATGGGGCCGGGTGCAGGCACCAGTCCCGACTGCTGTGCGAGCGGCAACCACTGGGCGATATCGAGATTGCGCAGGCTATAGCCGGCCGGAACCACCGGACGCACACCGCTTGTCGCGAGCACGGCCGAGACCACTCCTACGCAGTCGAGCCCGGTCGCCGGATCGCGGCCGTGGAGCCGGAACGGGCAGCCAATCAAAGCCCGCGCGGCCTCGGCCAGCGCTACGTTGGGCGCAGTCATGGCTGGCCGTAGCGGGCGAGCAGGTCATTGCCCGGCAGGAACGGCTCGCCACGGAAGTTAGCGGCATTCCCGAACCGCGCGGCGCAGGTGGCGATGGTATGGTCGCAGCCCTCGCGCAGTTCCGCCCGTGTGCCGAGCGTGGTGCCAGCCACCAGCGGCCTGTCGAGCACCAGCCAGTCCCCCTCGGCATCAATGACCCCGAAGGCCACTCCGGTCTGCGGCCCGGCCATGAAGCGCAGCCGGCCATCGACATGCGCCTCGCCATCGAGGCCTCCAAACCGCACCCGATTGGTTTCGAGATCGATCGCGGCAAGTGGCTGCACCGCAGTAAACCGCACCGCCGAAAGCCCGCACCCGCGCCCGCAAAACTCGGCGCGGCAAGTGGGGCTGGTGCGGGGCACGAGATCTTGTTCCAGCAGGCTCTTGGTGGATCGCAGCTCGGCCGAAAACTGCGTGCTGTCGTCCTCGATCCGCCCGATCTGCCCGGTGTAGAGCGTGTGGTGATCGAGGCTGATCCAATCGACCGCGCCGATTGCGATCGCGGCGTCATCGAACAACCCGGCGGCCAGTTCGTCCACGCGGATCGAATCGTGGTTGAGCACGCCCTGCACCTCGGCGCTGTCATTGGCGAGTTCCGAGGTCAGGCGGATGGCTGCGGGGATCATGCCGGGGGCAGCGAGATGCCGGATGCCGCCGAAGCTGAGGTCGCGGTCATGGCTGGTGAAGGCCAGCGCCGCCCCGTCGCGGCGATAGATGCGCCAGAAGGTCGCCACTGTGTCGAGTTCGCGGTCAAAGAACACACGCATCAGGCGGACTCCCGGATCTCGATCAGCGGCACCGAAGGCGCTTCCCCGGCGGCGAAGTTCACTGCCGCAACATCAAGGCGATCTTCGGCGAACCGCACCGGCACATCGAATCGGAAGCCTGCGCGCACCTCGGCCCCCGCAGGCGGCGCGGTGAGGAAGCGCAAGGTGCCCTTCTCGCCCAGCGTCCAGGCTGTGCTGGCCACGCCGCCGACGCTGACCACCAGCGTTTCGGCGCGCGGACGGGTGATTGGGCGCACCTGCGGCTCTGCCCCGCTATAGGACTTCACTAGCTGGAAATCGGCGCGCACCCCATCGGCAATGCCGATCAGTTGATCGAGCATCGTCGGCATACCCGTCATCCCGTTCGAGCTATTGTCGAACGGGTCCATGATTCGGAACCCCCGCGCCGGACCACGCCGGGCGCGGAAGAAGGCGATCAGTTCGGACAATTCGCCTTCCGAGCGGATGCCGGGACCGACATCGAAATGCAGCCGGGCGTCCGACCACAGCGAGTTGCGCCGCTCATGCCCGGAGGCGGTGACCGCGATCGAGGTCGAAAACTCGGGCGCGACCGAGGCGCTTCGCCCCAGCGCGAAGGGATAAAGCACATTGTCGAAGGGATCCATGGCTTGCTCCGGCGGAGGGGCGAGGCGGGTGTAGCCGTCGCGGTTGACCTGCGGCAGCGCCCAGACGTAGCGCCGGGTGATGCTGCGTGCGGCGGCTTCGTCCAGCCCGCTGTCGATGCGCGCCCACATCACGTCCGCATCGGCAGGATTGAGCACGAAACCGGCGAGATAGTCCTGATCGGCGGGCAGATAGCCGAGCCGGGCATCGACCAAGGCATAGGCCGCACGCCGGGCCGCGTCGGCGCCGGCCGTGAGCCAATCGTAATCTTCCAGCTGCAACCGGTCGAATGCCGGCGCAGCCCATCCGGTCGGGAGATTGGCCCGGTAAAGCTCGGGAGTGGCGGGATCGAGGATCGTCGGCGTGAAGGCGAGCAGCAGCACCTCAGAGGGCCCCTGCGCCGCGCTCCGGACAGCGGCCGTCAAAGCGGCTGTCGACTGGGCGAGCAGCGCGCCTGCTGCATCAAGCAGCGATGTTGCCGCCGCATCGAGCGGCGCGGCGATAGTGGCGATGACCGGCGGATTGCCTCCGAAAGCCGCCTTGGCAGCATCGTCATAAAGGCAGATGTCCCGCGCAGGGGTAACCCACCACCACGGCTCTCCGATCTGGAAGCGGACGGGCAAATCCGCATCTTCGAGCAGGGCAACAAAGATGCGGGCCACATCGGCCAGCCAGCCCATTGCCTGCGCATTGGCGGGAGACAGCAAGGTCGAAGGCGGCACCCACCCGGTCAGCGCCGGGGCACCGCTGGCGGTGCGTTGTTTCCAGCTTTCCGGACAATAGGCGTCGAACACCTCGTAGGAGAGTGAAGCAATGACCTCCAATCCGGCTTCCTGCGCCAGCGTGAAGAAGCTGCGGTGCCAGACCACGGCAGGCTCGCACAACTCACCTTGCGACGAAGCAAGCAAACCGCCATCCGCCTGCCGCGCGAGCCGCATGAAGTGGCTCATCCCGACATAGTGGATGATATCGTCGCGGTAGCCGAGCCCGGTCACCGCGCGCAGCAGCCGTGCCGGGGTCTGGTTGTAGGCGTCGTCATAGGCAGTCGCCATGCGCTCGCCGTGCGGGGGCACGAGCACGTCGCCCAGTTCCAGCATGGTCCGCGCGCCGTCGGCAGCGATTTCGGACATGGTAACCGATCCATCGAACCGCGAGGGCAGCGGCGCGGTGCTTCCCCAGCTGAAGCCGGGTGCCACCAGCGAGATGAACATGCGGTCGATATCGCCGGGATGAATCGGCTCGCCCGGCAGGCCGTAACCGCTTTCCAGCGCCGAAAACGGCAGGGTGATCCGCGCGTCAGTCGGCGTGCCTTGCGCATAGTTCCACAGCCGGATGTACCACGTGCGCGGCAGCCCCGCAGCATCGCGCCCCTCGATCGTCAGCGTCGGTCCATTGGGTTGATCGAGTGCGATCACCCCATCCGACTGCCAGCGAAAGCTCAGCGTCGAGCGCGAATAATCGCGGTCGGTCTCGTAGGCGAGGAGTGGGTGATCGAGCGTGTCGTCGCTCTCCCAGATCAGCCCGACCAGCTCGCCTTCATGCTGCAGTTCGATGTCGACCCGCAAGGCGTCCGGGCCGGTTGTCACGACGGATGCCATCGCGGGCCGGGGAAAATTAACGGTCCAGAAGCGCGGATCGAAACGCTGGATGAAGGTGCTTTCCTGCGCGCGGCGTTCGCGGGCGAGCCAGAATGCCATCGGGAGTCCCCTTGCTCAGGCCTGTTGCAGCGCGCGGCGCACGGCGCTTGCGATCTGGCGGGAGGAGCGCTGCATCGCGGTGGGTGCCGCCTGACCGCGCGGAACGGCCACCTGGATCGCCACGCGAACATCGCGGCCTGGCGCGGCCATGCCGGTCTCGACCCGGCCTGCGGCAGTGGGCACGAACACCTCCGGCCCGCGCTCACCGACGAGATAGGCCCGTCCCGGCGCCACCGGTCCGCCAGTTGCGCGGCCCGGCAGGCCGAACAGCGCGCCGATCGATTGGCCGAGCAGATTGCCCAGACCCCCGCCTCCGCCGCCAGTGCCGCCAAACAGATTGCCGATCCCCGATTGCAGCGCATATCCGGCGATCTCGGCGAGCGCGCTGAAGGCGACGCGCTTCAGATCGTCAAACCCCAGGCTGCCGCGCCGCAGCGCGCCGAGCAGGCCCCGCTCCAGCACATTGCCCGCACGGCTGAACCCTTCGAGCAGCGAGCCATCGAGCGAACGGCGCATCGCTTCCACATCGCTGGCAAAACCATCGGTGCTGGCGCGCACGTCGATCACCAGTTCTTCGAAATTATCAGACATCGGCGTCGCGCTCCATCATGCGGGCGATTGCCTCGCGGCTCGGCGGGGATGGGGTGGTCGGGTCTTCGGGGGCAGCGAGCGCCATCGCCAGTTCGGCGGGCGTGGCGTTCCAGAATTCGCCCGGCCGCCAACCGAGCAGGCGTGCGGCGAGCGCGCACCAGCGGGCGGCAGCGCTACCGAAACTATCGGTCATGCCTCGCCCTGAAGCACTTGGGCTAGCACCGAACGCACCGGGGCGGTTGCTCCGACCAGCCCCATCGCCAGCACCGCCGTGCCGACCGCGACCCGCTCGGGTCGGCCCTCGGCAGGCAGGCAGTGCCACAGCAGGGCGGTCATCTCCGTCAGCGTCAGCGCGCCGCCTGCCGCGCGTTCGACCAGCGCGAACAACGAACCCAGTTCAGCCTCGGCCAGCACCAGATTTTCAAAGCTCGGGCGAAGCACATAGCTCACCCCGGCCACAGCCAGCGCGCATTCGCCGCGCAAGGGATTGGCGGCGGCGGTCATGCCGGCACCACCGGCCCGGAGCTTTCAAGCTGGAGCGTGTAGCTGCGCTCCCCATTGAAATCCCCGGCATAATCCAGCCGCTGTACCAGAAACCGGCCCCGCAACTTCTCGCCGTCTTCGAATGACAATTCGTAATTGTCGAGCGTCCCGGCGAGCGCATGGGCGCGCACGGTGGCTTCGGCCGTGCTGCCGAGAAAGATCCCTGCCGCGCTGACCGAGACTGAGCGGGTGCCCGCGCCTGACAGCAGGTCGCGCCAGCCGCCCGATTGCTTGTGCGTGACGACCACGGTGTCGCCATTGATCGACATCTGCGTCGTGCGCAGGCCAGCGATGGTCTGGTAAGCCGGAGGCGAGGCTCCGTCGGCGATCTTGAGCAGGAAGGCGGCGCCGGATTGTGCGGTCATAATGGCTTACTCCTAAAGCGGGGCGAACAGGCGGAAGCGGTATTCGAGCAGGGCGGCGCGACGGTTGTCGGCGCGGGCCTCGCTGCGTGAGCGCAGGAAGCGGATCGAGGCGAGTTCGAAGCCCGGCTGAAACGGCGGCAATTCGAGCACGCGCCGCTCGATCGCGCTGAGCAGACTGGCATCGCCCGCAGACAGATCGGTGTAGCTTTCAAGCTCAAGCGCCACGCGGACCTCGCGGCCTGCGCGGTCTTTGGTGCCCCAGTCGGTCGAGGCACTGGCGGCGATGCCGAGCCACGGCGGAGAGACGGAAAGCGGTGCCTCTTCCTCGATCGCGTTGATCGCTGACAGGGCCGGATCGGTGGCCAGCCAGGCGATCAGCGCGGCGCGCAGGTCATTTTCCATCGCGGGGGTCTCCCAACAGATCGGGCCACAGTGCGGCGGCCGAATGCCAGTCCGAGCGCGCTGGCGAGCGGCGCTTGGATGCGCGGCCTGCTGCGATCCGCGCGGCGCGGGCGCGCAGGCGCTGCACCAGTTGGTCTGCGCGGGCGGAGGCGCGGATCATCCGAACCGCACGTCGCGCCATGGCCGCCACAGGGCGGTGACGCTGGCAGGCGGAACGGCGCTGGCGCTGGCTCCGCCCGGGCCATCGCGGTGGCGGAAGTGATGGGCGGCGAGCCGGATGATGCCATGCCGCAACGGTGCGGGCAGTCCGCTCCAGTCCTCGGCAATCCCGACCACCAGTTGCAGCGCCAGGCCTTGGCCCTCCAACGGGCGTCGCAGCTGGATGCAGGCCGAGCCAGAGATGCGCCATTCCAGCGCGTCGGTCAGCGCGGCGATGACCTCGCGGCTGCCGTCCGGTGCTATGAGTGCCGCGCCGGTCACCTCGCGAACCGGGCGGCAGACCAGCTCCTGCCATCCCCCCGCCAGCGGAATGATTTCCTCGACCGTCTGCCTCAGTGGCGTCTTGCCGGTGAAGGCTTCGCAGATGGTGAGGCTGGCATGAAGCAATTGCTCAAGCGTTTCATCGTCGTTGGGGCGGCTGATCCCGAGCCAGTGCTTGAGCTCCGCCAGCGCAGCGTCGCCCGGCACCGGGGGCTGCACGATTGTCCGCTGCATCGCGGTGTCTCCCAGAATATGGTTCACACGAAATGCGCCCGCATCGCTGGCGTCAGGCGGGGGAACGGCCTGAAGCGATGCGGGCGCGAGAGCCCGGTGGGCGCGAAGGGGACACGCTGCCCGGCCGGGGGAGGAGGTCTGGCGCTGGGCCTAGAGCTCGATCTTCAGCAGCTTGATCGCGTTCGAATCGAGCACCTTCCCGCCGATCCGCTTGGTCGAGTAGAAGTGCACGAAGGGCTTGTTGGTGAAGGGATCGCGCAGCACCTGCGTGGCGCCGCGCTCCGAGATCAGATAGCCGGACCGGAAATTACCGAAGGCAATCGGGAAAGTTCCTGCGGCGACATCGGGCATATCCTCGGCCTCGACCACCGGGTAGCCGAGCAGGCGGTCGGGCTGGCCTTCGACCAGACCCGGCTGCCAGAGAAATGCGCCATCGACCGTCTTGAGCTTGCGGATCGCAGCCAAGGTCGCCGAGTTCATGACGAACACTGCGCCCTGGCGGTAGCCGGACTTGAGCATATGGACCAGGTCGATCAGCTTGGTGTCGGGCGTAGTGCCGAGCCCGGTGGCGTTGCCCGAGCCGACATATTGCAGCGTGCCGAAGGCGCGCGTGGCGTCAGGGGTGATGGCTTTGGCGGCGGTGAGGAAGCCTTCAGGCTGATTGGTGCCGGTACCCTTGACGAAGGCACTGCCCTCGGCGCGCGCGAACTCGGCCGCGATCTCGCTGGCGAGCCAGATTTCAATGTCGAACCCGGCGTCGTCGAGCATCGCCTGGCTGGCTGCCGGATTGGCGTAGAGATCACCCATCGGCGGGGCGATTTCCGCGAATTTGGGCGTGGCGGT
>DLGU01000139.1:2670-26808 GCA_002482865.1 Porphyrobacter sp. UBA7686 | reverse complement strand
GTCTATGCCGTCGACCGGGTCGAGGGCGGCTTCACGCAGGCCGGGGCGCTCAAGCTCAACGATGCTTTACCCGGCACAGACTTGATGGTGATGACGCAGGAACGCCAGGTCCTCGCCGACCTTGATCACCCCTCGATTGCGCGCATCCTGGATGGTGGCACCCTGCCCGACGGGTCAAGCTGGATGGTGATGGAGCGGATCGACGGTCCGACCATCGATCGCTGGTGCGCCGACCATCAGCTCGGTCTGGCAGACCGGGTGCGGCTGGTGCTCGCCGCCGCTGATGGGTTGGCGCAGGCCCATGCGCGGCTGGTGCTGCACCGCGACCTCAAGCCATCGAACATTCTGGTCGATCCGATGGGGCAGCCACGCCTCATCGACTTCGGGATCGCCCGGCGGATTGGCAGCCATGATGCCGCCGCGCCGGAGCGCCTGTCGCTGGCCTATGCTGCGCCGGAATTGGTCGAAGGCCTGTCCGTCGGCCCGGCGACCGATGTTTATGGCTTGGCGCAAGTGCTGCACGAATTGCTGACCGGGCAGCCTGCTACCCGGCGCGGCGGACTGCCTGCGGGCATCGCGCTGGCAGTGGATGGCGATACTCCGGCAGCGACCAACCGGTCCGCCCTGTTGCCCGACGTCGCGCGGCGCGTGCCATCAATTTTGTTGGACGATGTTAGAGCAGTGCTGGCATGTGCGCTGAGCAGCGATCCGGCGGCGCGCTATCCAACCATGGATGCCTTTGCCGGCGACCTGCGCCGGGCGCTGGCAGGCCGCGCAGTCGAAGCGCGGAAGCACGAGCCGAGCTACCGCTTTCGCCGCTGGCTTACACGCTTCAAATGGCCGGTGGCCGGCGCTGCTGCGGTTGCGCTCAGCCTGACAGGCGGGCTCGGCGCTGCGCTCTGGCAGGCGCGTGAGGCAAGAGCCGCCCGCGATGCTGCGGTGGTGGAGGCTGACCGGACCGAGGCGGTGCGCCAATCGCTGTTCCTTGTGCTGGGCGAATCGACCGAGGCGGCGGGGCCTGACGGATCGCGCAAGGACGTGCTCGACCGCGCATCCGAACGCCTGACCCGCGAATTTGCCCGTGATCCGGCGCATTATGCCCCGGTTCTCAAGGCGCTTGGCGAGCTGTACTTTCATTCCAACGACTATCCCGGCGCCATCGGCCTGCTTAAGCCAGTCGCCTCCCTGCCGCTAGGCAACCCGACCGCGCAGTCTGGCAAGGTGCCACCTGAAGTGATTGCCGAGGCTAAGGTCGATCTTGCGCAGGTCTATCTGCGCACTGGTGAGCCGGAACAGGCTCGCGCGATGCTCGCCGCCGCGCAGGCCTTTTGGGCCAGCGATCCGGCCCGCTGGCAGAGCGACATGATCGAAAGCCGACTGGCCGAGGCGCAGATCGTGCGCGATCTCGACAAAGACCCGGCCCGCGCCGCAGCGATCCTGCGCCGCGCGTTGGCAGAACGTATCGCCATGTCAGGCCCCGCCAACCGCGATGTGGCGATCTTTCAGAACAATCTCGGCAATGTCCTGTCGACCATGGGGCAGCATGACGAAGCTGCCGCATCCTTCCGGCAGGCTCAGGCCACTTGGGCCGCGATCGGCGCAGGCGAAACGCCCGACGCGATGAACACGCTCAACAATCTCGCGGCGAGCGAGGTTCTGGCAGGGCGTCCGAAGGCAGCGGTGCTTCAGTTTGCGGAAGCCGTGCGGCTGCGGCGGACACTGTTCGGGCCCTCGGCCGCGTTGGCGGCTCTGATCAACAATCACGCCAAGGCATTGCTGTTGACAGGGGATGCCACCCAGGCCTTGCCGCTTGCGCGCGAGGCTACGGCGATGGCGCGCGAATTCGCTGGCGAGGGATCGATGCTCCATGCCGCATCGGCCGCGGGGCTGAGCGAGGCATTGCTAGGAACCGGGCAACAAGCGGATGCCTTGGCCACTGCGCGATCGGGTCATCTTGCCGCGCTGCAAACCTCAGGTGCGGGCTCGCCGCCCGAAATCGTGGCGCTGATCGCGCTCGCCCGGGCGAATGCTGCCAACGGCGACAAGGGTGCCGCGCGCGGTCAGTTGGCGAATGCGGAAAAGGGCGTTGCGGCGATGGGACCGGCTGGGGCGCGGCTTGGTGAGGCTATGCGCGATATTCGCCAGCGCTACGGTCTTTGAAACCGGGTCCCGGTCCGGGCTTTAATCGGATCCCGGCAGTTCGCCATCCTCTAGCAAGGTGCGCAGCAATGCGCGCGCCTTGACCCAGTCGCGCCGCACAGTGCGATCGGTCATGCCGAGCAAGCGCCCGGTCTCCTGATCATCGTAGCCGCCGAAGAATCGGCATTCGACCACAGCCGCCAGTCGCGCATCCAGGCTCTCCAACTTACCCAACGCATCATCGAGCGCGATCAATTCAGCATCGCTCTGCCAGAACACTGGCACATCATCGTCGAGCGGCAGCACCACCGCCCCGCCGCCACGCCGATGGGCGACGCGGCCGCGCGCATGATTGACCAGCACCTGCCGCATGGCGCGTGCCGCCGTGCGCAGGAAATGCTGCTCGTCGGCAAAGCGCGGCGAGCGGCGAAGCTTCAAGAAGACCTCGGAAATGAGCGCCGTCGACCGAAGAGTTTCGGGGCTGCCGAACCGCGATGACAGCGCGCCTGCGATCATACGCAACTGCGGATAGAGCGCCTCGACGAGAACGCGGACATCGTCTGCGGTATCATCGCCGTCAGCCATGCCCGTGCCTTCCTCCCCTTTTGAACCGTACCGAACGCTACGCGATGGGTATGGCCGAGCGCAGGCATAATCAAATGCAAAGTCCGCTGGTTCCTTAAACCCGCCATGTCCGCTTTCGGGGTCGGAGCGTGTTTTGATTGCCGGGGAGCGCGGAATTGCAGCGCAGCACCGGGCTCTATCGTCACTGGAAGGAATGTTCATGACCATCAGCAGACGCAAACTTATCGCCGGTACCGCGTTTTTGGCCGCTGGCCTTGCGACCAGCAGCATCAGCTTTGCCGCCCAAGCCGGGTCAATCACAATCGAGATCGACAATCCCGAGGCGTTCAAGGGCCTGACAGGACGCAAGCTGCGCGCAGCCCTGATGCGGGCTATGCGGTTCAGGTCGGAACTGGGTATGACGGTCGAGGCGCAATTCCTCGCCGCCCGGATCGATGATGGCGCGGTAACCGATCTGTTCGCCTCGCGCGGGTTCAAGCTGGGCGCAGGCGATGTCGCCTTTCCGGGCGATATGTTTTTCCCGGGCGACATGTTCTTCCCCGGAGATATGTTCTTCCCGGGTAACATGTTCTTTCCGGGCGACATGTTCAAACCTGATGTCAAAATGCCCGCCAGCCAGCGCGACGGCGCCACGCGCGCGCTGATGATGGACATCGCCAAATCCACCCTGGGTGAAGGCGGCGCGCCCAACGGCCTCGTGTTCTTCGTGCTGGTCGCCGATGCTGCCACCACCAGCGCCGGGCTCGGCGTGCCGACACGCCCGGCAGGTTAATCGTGCCACAGGGTCGCAGCACGGCACTGGTCGCAGGAGATGGCCCGGCCGGATTGATCGCTTCATTGGTGCTCGCAAGGGCGGGCGTGTCGGTGACCTTGCTTACCGGCGCAGCATCGCCTCAGCACAATCATGTGCACACGTTCACCGCAGACACGCTGCGCGCCATTGGCCTGCTGGTCGGCACGCCGCTGACCGGCTGTGGCGATCATCCGGCATGGCAAGTGACCAGGAACCAGTTGGTGCGCGCGGTGGATCGCCCGGTGCTGGACGCAAAGCGGCTGACGGCGCAGTTGCGCAGGCTGTTGTCAGGCCCCGGCCAAGCACCGGTCACCGTTCTTGCCTGCGGAACCGCTAAGGCTCTCACCGACAAGGCGCTTGGCTGGCTGGCCGGGGAGGACCGAACCAGCGCCGATCTGTGCATCGATGCGACCGGCGGCAGCCGCTTGATCCTCAAGGCGCGCGAGCCGCGGCTCGATCTGCTCGAAACCGGGGGCAATAGCGTCTACAGCAGTTGGCAGGGAACCGCTGCATTCGCGCACCCGCAGGTTACGCTGTGCGAGACGTTGGCTAGCGGCAGCATGGCCCTGATGGCAATTGAAGGGCATCAGGTGACGATGACTTGGCAATCCGATCGCCTCGTGTCCGAGGATGAACGCGATGCCTGGCTGAGCGCCGTGGCCGCCATTGCGCCCGCGGAACTCAAAACCACGTTGCTATCGACCGCGTTCGGCAGTCACCGGCTCGCCCACCGCGCGCCGATGGCCCGCCGGGCCGCGATTGAAGACTTGCGCCAACAGACCGGAGCCGTCCTGCTGCCTATTGGCGATGCGCTTCTGCAAACGGCGCCGCGGATGGGCAAGGGTTTTGCCCAGCTGGCGGGCCAATGCGGGCAATTGCGCGCCTATTGCACCCAGCCCTCCCCCGACTGGAACCGCTTGTCGCAAACACTGGCAGAGGGTGCCGATGCAGCCTTTCTGATCGCAGCACTTATGGGAGCGGCTATTGACGCGCGAGCGCTAATGTCCCCTTCCGATTTGTCCGCAGGCGAGAGAGGATCGTATCTCCGCCGGGAAGATCGATCGATTCCGCATACGTCAGGCGTGCCCTCATAGCCCAAGGTCGGCAGACCCAAGACGTCCGACAGCTTGCTTGATCTCACCGATGTGAGCCGCTAGACTTTGCATTAACGGGGCAAAGCAACCTCCCGTTTAGGCCGAGAAAAGCCCAAGCGTTGCCTCGTAGTCTTGCCTTATTGGGCAAGGTGCATTGTGCGAGGCTCACTTGGCGTCACTCGGTCTTACCTCTTCAATCACATTCACCGATCTGTTGCGGGTTTTTACCCGCATCGGCCTGCTCAGCTTTGGCGGGCCTGCGGGCCAGATCGCGCTGATGCACCGCGAGCTGGTCGAAGAACGCGCATGGATCACCGAGGACGATTTCCTCCACGCGCTCAATTTCTGCCACCTGCTGCCTGGGCCCGAAGCGCAGCAGCTCGCCACGTGGATCGGGTGGCGGCTGCATGGATGGCGCGGCGGGTTGGCGGCGGGGCTGCTGTTCGTCATCCCCGGCGCACTGATCATTCTGGCGCTGTCCGTGCTTTATGGGATCGCGGCTAACCTCAACTGGGTTGAAGCGCTGTTTCTCGGCGTGAAAGCGGCCGTTCTGGCAATTGTGGTGCAGGCGCTGCTGCGGATCGCCGGGCGCGCGTTGGATACCACACTGAAGCGCGCGCTGGCGATCGCGGCGTTTGTCGGGCTGTTCCTGTTTGATTTGCCCTTCCCATTGATCGTGCTGGGATCGGGGGTCGTCGGCATGGTGGTAGCGGCAAAGCGCCCTGATCTGCTGGCGCTCAAAGCAGGTAAGGCGGGCGACGTGCTGCCAGAACGTCCCTGGCGCAGCACGATCCTTTCGGTGGCGGTGTGGGGCGCCGTTTGGGCCGCGCCGATGGTGCTGATTGCGGTTACGCTGGGTCAGGATCATGTGCTGTGGGAGATCGGCGAATTCTTTTCGCAATTGGCGATCGTCACCTTTGGCGGGGCCTATGCTGTGCTGGCTTATATGGCGCAGGAAGCGGTGCAGGGTTTCGGTTGGCTTCAGCCCGGCGAGATGGCCGACGGTTTGGGCCTTGCCGAGACGACGCCGGGACCACTGATCCTGGTCACGCAATTCGTCGGCTATCTTGCGGCGTTTCGTGCGCCCGAGCCGTTTTCGCCCTTTGTTGCCGGGCTGCTCGGCGCGGGGCTGACGACGTGGGTGACCTTTGCGCCGTGCTTCATGTGGATCTTCGCCTTTGCGCCGTGGATCGACCGGCTCGGCAATGCTGTGCGACTAAAGGGCGGGCTGGCGGCGGTGACGGCAGCGGTTGTCGGCGTGATCGCCAACCTCACTGCTTGGTTCGCGCTGCATGTGCTGTTTGCCAGCGTCGGCCAGCGCCAATTCGGCCCCCTGCGGCTCTATTGGCCCGACCCTGCGAGCTTCGACTGGCGTGCAGGCGTACTGGCGGTGATCGCCTGCGGGCTTGCGTTCGGCCTAAAGTGGTCGGTGCTGCGCATTCTCGCAGGGTGTGCCGTGGGCGGGTTGGCATTGAGCCTCCCACTTTAGAGCCACCCTGCGGCCCAAGCGATCACCACTGCGGCTGGCACCAGCAGGGCCTGCGCCAACAGCGTGCCGGCAAGGCGGCTCAGCGACACCCAGATCATGGCGCGTCGGAAGGTCGCCTCACTCACACTGCCATCGACAACATCGTCAGTTAGCGCCGAGATTTGCGGGTCGATCAGGGCGAACAGCAGGATCGTCGCAAAGCCGTTGACGATAGCGGTCATCTGCGAGGCGGTGACCCGGAACTCCGGCACGAGATATCCGGCATAGAGCGAGGCCAGCACGCCCACCGCCAGCAAGCCTTGCGCGGCAGCATTGGCGATCAGCACCGGCCAGCTCACCCCGCGCGGGCCTTTGAGCGATCGCAGTGTCTCGGCCGATGGCAGCGCGACCGAATCCCGGATCGTGCTGAGGCCCGCGGGAGTGACGCTCCTGAGCAGCAGCCGGGTGGTGGAACGGTTCACTTGAAAGAAGCTGATCGCGGCTGCGAACAGGCGCTGGAAGGTCGGCACCAGCACGATCCCGAGCGCCACCGCCGCGGCGGCGGACAGCAGCACCAGCCGCAGGTCGAACAGCAAGGCATCACCCGCGCCGTTCGCCAGCCCGGTCTCGATACGCTTGGCAAGGAAGGGCCCGAGGAACCCGTTTGACGTGCGTGAGACCAGCAGCAGGACGTTGAACAGCGCAAAGCTGAGCGCGATCCGCCCGGTGCGTACCCCGGCAATGCGCGCGGCATAGGCCAGCGCGCCAATCAGGTTGATCACGCCGGTCAGCGCGCAAATAGCGATCAGTTCGGTGTCCATGCTGCTTCCCAAAGGCCTAGATGATCGGCCACGCCTTGAAGATGCTGTAGCTGCTGGTCACGATCAGCACCACTGCCACCGCCAGCAGCAGCGTGCGCGGCTGAACGCGGTTGGCAAGGATCGCACCGAACGGCGCGGCGATCACACCACCGATGATCAGGCCGACGGTGATCGTCGTAAAGGCAGCAAAGCCGAGCGTGGCGATGAAGGCGATCGAGATCGACAAAGTCAGAAGGAACTCGGCGGAATTGACCGTGCCGATGATCTTCCTCGGATCGCCGCCCTGGATCAGCAGGTTGGAGGTGACCACCGGCCCCCACCCGCCTCCGCCTGCCGCATCGAGGAAACCGCCAGCCAGCGCCAGCGGCCGGGTGTAGCGCGGATCCTCGAACCGGGGTTTGGACATACGGATCGCGCGCCACAGCAGATAGAGCCCGATCCCCGTGAGGTAGATCATCACGAACGGCCGCGCTGCCGAAGCATCGATGCTCGACAAGAGATAAGCGCCGCTCACGCCGCCCAGCACGCCGAACGGGACGAGCCGCCAGAACAGCCCCCAATCAACATTGCGGTGCCAGATATGGCTCGCCCCCGATGCGCCGGTGGTGAACAGCTCAACCACATGCACGCTCGCTGAGGCCGTAGCGGGCGGAACGCCCAAGGCGCTCACTAGCAGGGTCTGGGTGATGACCCCGAAGGCCATGCCCAGCGCTCCGTCGATCATCTGGGCCGCCATGCCGATGGCGATGAACGGCGCGATGTCGATCAGGAGCGAGGAGATGTCAGGCATGAGGCGGTCCTCTCTGCACGTGGCAGGGCTAGAAGGTAATCGCGGCGGTCGCGCCCCAGGTGCGCGGATCGCCCGGAAGCCCTGCGATTAGCCCGGTATTGCCCGGGCCAACGAAGAGCTGCTCGAAGTAATTTTCGTCAAAGGCGTTCCTGACCCAGGCGAACAGGTTGAACCCGTCATCCGCGCGGAAACCAATACGGAAGTTGGACAGGTGGTAGCCCTCGACATTGGTAAAGGCGGAGGGCGAAGGGTTGGAGGAAAAGCTCGAACGGTAAGAGCCGTCATAGCCGAGATAGACCTCGCCCGGCTTGCCGAGGAACTCAGTCGGCAGATTGCCCTCTGCCCCGAAGGAGAATGCCCATTTCGATACGCCGGGCAGGCGCTGCCCTGAGATATCGCAATTGGCCGGGCTGATCCCGCCGGGGGTGCTTGGCGCGGACGGGGTTTGGCCGGGGCCTGCGATGGTGCCGCCTGACAATTCCGGCGGGCACGGCGCGTCCGTGAAGCGGACGTATTTGGCGTCGGTGTAGGCGCCGCTGGCATAGGCGGTGAAGCGCTCGCTGGGGCGGATGGAGAAGTCTGCCTCGATCCCTTGGGAACGCACCTTGTCCGCATTGGCGAGGAACCCGCGCAGCACCCCGAACTGGCCATTGTTCACGGTTGCCTGGTAATCGCCGATGTCCGTGCGGAAGGCGGCAAGGTTCAGCGTCGCCTTGCGATCCCAGAATTGCGACTTGAGGCCCAACTCGAAGTGGTCAACTCTCTCGGGGCGGATCGTCCCTGCCGCCGCGATCGGCTGGCCACTGGCGTCGGTCGGCAACCCGTTCTGGTTGATGCCGATGGTCTTGAAGCTCTTGGCATAGGTGCCGTAGGCCAAAACATCGGGCGCGACTTCGTAGCTGAGTGTGAGGTCATAGGTGAGGTTCCAGTCGGTATCCTCGGGCGCGCTCACCTGCGGCTGGAACACTCCCAGCTGTGCACGGCTGCGGGCGTCTGTCTCGGTGCCGAGCAATTCCGCGCCAGTGCCGGTGAAAACGCGGCGCTGATAGAAGCCCTTCTTCTTGTCGTAATTCACCCGCGCGCCCGGTTGGATTGTGAAGGCGTCGGTGACCTTCCAGCTGACCTGCCCGAACAGCGCCAAGCTGGTGCTTTCCAGAAACTGGGTGTTGCGCGCCGTCAGGCCGTTGAGCACGCTCGGATCGTTCGCGAGCGCATTAGTGGGCGCAATGTTCCAGCGACTTGCGGCGAGGCCCTGAGCCTCTGTCCCCTGCGTATCGATGCGCTGGTCGAAGGCGAAGGCGCCGAGCACGAAGTCAAATGTGTCGCCCGTGTAAGCGTAGCGGAACTCCTGCGTGTACTGGTTCTGTTGCGACGGGTTCTGCGACAGCGAGACAATCGGCAGGCCAGTGAAGTCGCGGTCACTCTCGGGCTTCCAGTCCCAATAGCGCCATGCCGTCACCGAAGTGAAGGTGCCCGGCCCGATGTCCCATAACGCCCTGAGCGACGCGCCAGCAATCACGTTGCCCGCGTTGAGCTGCGAATCGAGATCGGTCAGGCGATCGAACGGATTGGTGCTTGGCGGCGCATAGTTCTGCGCGGCGGCAAGGGCGGCGAACTGGCGGTTGAGCGGGCGCTGGGTCGTGCCGGTGCGCACGAACACCGAACCGCAGCAATTGGCGTCCTGCTTGTTGTAATCGCCCACCAGCGTGATCTTGAGATTCTCGGCCGCCTCCCACAGCACCTGCGCACGCACACCGAGGTTGTCGAGGCTTTGGATGTCCTGCCCGGTGACAACGTTGCGGATCGTTCCGCGCCGTGAGGTGCCCGAGAACGCGACCCGCGCCGCCACGCGCTCGGATAGCGGGCCGGATACCGCAAGGCGCGCCTGCCGGAACTCGTAATTGCCAAGGCTGATTTCCGCCCGGCCTTCGAAATCGAAACTCGGCTGGTTGGTGGTGATGTTAATCGCGCCGGCGGTGGTGTTCTTGCCGTAGAGCGTCCCTTGCGGCCCGCGCAGCACTTCGATCTGCGCTACATCGAGAAAGTCGAAGGTCGCCGAAGCGACGCGCGAATAATAGACATCGTCAACATAGATGCCGACACCCTGTTCGAACCCGTCACTGGTCAGCCCGAAGGGCACGCCCAATCCGCGGATATTCACCGCCGTGTTGCGCGGGTTCGAGGAATAGAACTGCAACGTCGGGGCCAGTTGCTGGAGCCGGTTGACGTTAAACGCCCCGGTCTCATCGAGCTGGCGGGCATCAATCACCGACACGGCGAGCGGGATATCCTGCGCGCTTTCGGAGCGGCGGCGGGCAGTGACGATGATGTCATTGCTGTTCGGCTCCTCGGCGGTATCGGCGGCATCGGCAGGCGCTTGATCCTGCGCGAAGGCGGTAGAGGGTGCGGAGAGCAGCGCGGCCAGGCCAGCGCCGAGCAGCAGAGTGCTGCGGATGGAAAACGGATACATGGTCTCGCCTTTGCAAGCGGGTATGCATCCGGCGGTCCGGTCTGCTGGTCCCTGTTGATGTGAGGTGGGGTTGGGTCACGGTGCCGATCAATCGGTCAGCCGCTTCCTTTCGGTCACGTCGATCTGCATAACCTTGCCGTCATGCACGGTCAGCTGGATCGCGCCGTAGCGCAAACGCCCGAGCGCCTCGCTGACCAGCGCCAACGCGTCTGGCAAAATGCCGCCCGCGCCAGATTGTTTTTCGTCACGGTCCATGAGTGGGCCTTTCGTTACGCGGATTCGATCCGCAACGAAGCAATTAAACTCAAGTGTTTTGCTTGACAATAGGGTGACGGCGCAGATTTTCTGTCAGGCGATGAAAGGTGGGCTTTGCGCGCCAAGGCGAATGGCCGAAGCGTTCAGGCCTCGTCGCCGTTGAAGGCTGGCACCGGGGTAATGGGATCGGACAGGCGGATACCGTCGAGGATTTGCGCGGTCCGGTCGCGCACATCGAGCAGCAACGCGCGCGTGCGACATTCGCCTTCCTCAAGGCAGTTCTTGCACTTTTCGTGGGCATAGCGACTAGCGCAGGGCACCAGCGCCAGGGACCCGCGCATGTGCCGGATAAGATCGCCATAGGTGATATCAACGGGTGGGATCGCCAACCAATAGCCCCCGTCGCGCCCGCGCTGGGATTCAACAAGGCCCGCGCGGGTCAGTTCCGACAGGATGACGGTGAGAAACTTGGCAGGGATATTCTGCGTGTCGGCAATCGCAGCCAGTTGCACCGGCCCTTCGCCAAAGTGATCAGCAAGGTGCTGCATCGCGCGGATGGCATAGCGGGTCTTCTGGGACAGCATGGCGCATTGTCTATCTGCCAAGTAGGCAAAACGGTCAAGCGACCCCGCATCGCAGACTTACGCGCCTTGATTGCAATGGGGTCGATTTCAGAATGAAGGGTTGAGGCCGGCAATCCTCAAGCAGCCGCCACCCGGCCCGAGCACTTTCATACCGACCACCTGCCGTCGAAAAAGCCTAACGCAGACATTATGATCGAACCGATGCTGAACCTAGTCGATGGTAGCGGAGGAGGGACTCGAACCCCCGACACGCGGATTATGATTCCACAGGAAACGTAGACATAGACGCGTCTACGTAGCGCGTATTCTGTAATCTTGGTCGCGATAACTGCGACAGGCGCTCGCGATCGGTTCGACCGCTGCGCCGCACACGAGAGAGGCTCGGGCGATATGATCGCGCCGAGCCCCCTACTTAAGTGACGCTCAGAACCGGAATGTGGCCGATGCCCCGAACGCTCGGGGTTCGCCTGCCATCACGCGGTTGGCCGTGCTGCCGGGGAACACGGTGTTGCTGAGCCCCAGAGCGCCGCCGAGCGGCTGATAGACCGACAGAGGGCGATAAGCCTTGTCGAGCAAGTTGCGAGCGAACAGCGCAATGGTCCAGCGTTCGTTCGGCCCGTCGAGCGAAATCCGACCGCCCAGCAGGGCATAGGCCGGTGCGCGCGATTGCGGGTTGGCGTCGTTCACCGTGCCAACGAACTGGCTGGAGGTGAAGAACAGGTTGCTGTTCACGTTCAACCGCATCCCGTCCGAACCGATGTCCGTGCCCCAGTCCACCGCAACATTGCCCGACCACCGTGGTGAAAAGGTGTTGGGCCGGCCGGTCAGATCCTGAGTGCCCGGGGTGCCCGGCAGGGCCGAGGCATTGGCGAAATCGGTGAATTCGGAGTCAAGATAGGCGACCGAGCCCGAGACCGAGAAATCCCGGCTCGGCGCAAGCCTGAGATCCATTTCCAGACCCTGCTGGCGCAGCGCCCCGGCATTGCGGACGATGAAGCTCACCCCGTCGAAGGCGCGGTCCTGGAAGCCGTCAATGTCCATGCGGAACAAGGTGGCGTTGGCGGTCAGCAGCCGGTCGAACCAGCTGGTCTTTGCGCCCAGTTCATAGTTGGTCACGGTCTCGCGGTCGAACAGGCGGCGGGTCGAGACCAGGTTGCCACCGGCGTCTACCAGCGACAGCGACGGCGTGCCGCCACCCGAATTGTAGCCGCCCGATTTGTAGCCGGTCGAGACATTCGCGAAGAACAGCACATCATCGCTCGGCGTGTAGTTGAGGCTGGCGCGATAGGTGAAGCGGTCTTCCTCGATGCCGGGGAAGGTCAGCCGCTCATTGGCGCGCAAGGTCTGAGTGAAGGGGCTGGAGACCTGCGAATAAGTGCCTTCCTTGCGATCGGAGGTCCAGCGGCCGCCCAGCGTCAGGGTCAGCGCGTCGGTGAGATGGATATTGCCCTGCCCGTAGATCGCGAAGCTCTTGACGTTCTGGAACACGTCCTGATCGGTCGCGGCCCGCCCGCCGGTGGCAGTGAAGAAGTTGCTGCACGCCGTCCGGCCCGGACCGGCCGGCACCAGCACACCGCAGAAGCTGGTGCCAAGGTTCAGCTCCTCGCTGAGGCCGAAATCCTCTTCGAAGTAATAGAGCCCGGCCACCACATCCAAGGCGCCGCCCAGCCATTCTTTCTCAGGGGAGATGAACTGCAATTCGTGGTTGTGGCTCTTGGAATCGAACAGGCTGCGGCGCGAGGCAAGGCTGACGGGAAGATAGATAATGTCACCGTCGAGCTGGTCATTAGTCCACACGCGGTAGCTGTTGATCATCCGCAGCGTGCTGCCGCCGATGTCGAGCGAGGCTTCGCTGGCGACGCCCCAGTTCTCGTCCACGAGGCCGGTCGCCATGAACTGGTTCATTACGCGATCATTGAGGTTGGTATCTGGCCCGCCGTTGAAGGCCGCGCGGAGGAAATCGAGCCGCGCCGGGCTGACCGATGTCGGGTCGAAATCGAAATTGGCGACCCCGTCACCCTTGAGCTTGGTGTAGTCGGCGCGCACGATCCATTCGAGATTGCCGAGATCCGCTTTGATCGTGCCGCGCAGGGAGAAATCGTCCGAGCCACCGTAATTCTCGCCGTCAAGCCGGTTGACCCACGGGCCGCCGAACCACTGCGCCATGCCGGCCAGCCGAACGGCGACATTGTCCGACAGCGGCACGTTGACGTGGCCCTGGAGGCGATAGCGATCGAAGGAGCCGACTTCCGCCGCAACCTCGCCGCTGAATTCATTCTTGGGCGTGGCCGCGCGCAGCGACAGGGCACCGACGCTGGCGTTGCGCCCGAACAAGGTGCCTTGCGGGCCGCGCAGCACTTCGACGCTGTCGATGTCGAGGAAGGCACCGAGCACCGAGCCGGACCGCGGCACGTAGACCCCGTCGAGGAACACGGCAACGCTGGGTTCGATCAGCGTGTTGGCGAGCGAGCCGACCCCGCGGATGCCGAGGCGCGTGGAGCCCGTGTTCGAGGAGCGCACCGACTGGAAGTTCGGAGCAACCTGGCCGAGATCGAGCACGGTCAGGATGTTGGCTTCGGCAAGACCTTCTCCGCTGATAGCGACGATCGAGATAGGCACATCCTGCACGCTTTCAGCGCGCTTCTGTGCTGTGACGATGATCTCGCCGTCCGAAGTATCCTCAGTTTCCGGCACAGCATCCTGAGCGTGCGCGGCCGTTGCCGAAGCCGCCATGATCGCAAGCGCGCTCACGCACCGACGAAGGTGTCCAAAGCCCATTTCAACTCTCCCCATCCTCATGTTTTATTGGGGCCGGTGATAAGGCCAGCTCTCGGCCGATATTTCACATTTGGCGACAGCAATTTTGCAATTCGTGTCACAGCCAGCCGAGTTTCAGGACGCCGAGCACAATTGTGGCAAGCACTAGCGTTTCGATCAGCATAAGAATGATGGGCTTTGCCCCGACCTTCATCAGATCGCCGAGGCGTGTTTTCATGCCAATCGCTGCAAGGCTGACGACGAGGCACCAGCGGGACAGTTCGCTTGCTCCCGCTTTCAGGGATGGCGGCAAGGCCAGCACGCTGTTCAAAATCGCGAGTGCTGCAAAGGCGACGACGAACCACGGCAGCAAGGGCGGCCTTTGCGTTCCCGCCGCAGCGCCACGCCGAGTGATCTGCCCGGCAATCACAACGACGGGCAACAGCATCGCAACCCGCAGCAACTTGACGATCACTGCCGTATCTCCGGCTTCGGGCGAAATCGCATAGCTTGCGCCCACAACCTGCGCCACATCATGAATGGTCGCACCAAAGAGGATGCCCGCCTGCCGGTCAGTCAGACCCACAAGGTCGGCCACGAGCGGGTAGGCGATCATGGCGATGGTCGATAGCACCGACACCCCGATCACGGTGAACAGCATCGCCTGATCCTTGCGCTCGTGCGCAGGCAGGGAAGCGGCAATCGCCAGCGCGGCCGAGGCACCGCAAATCGCAGTCGCTCCGCCGGACAGGAAACCGAAGAGCGGATTGAAGCCCATCAGTCGAGCGAGGACGATCGAGCCGCCGATCACACCTGCGACCAGCAGGACCACCATCGCGACAGGTTGCCAACCAAGCGCGGCAATCTGGTCGATGCCGATCCGCAGCCCGAGAAGGGACACCCCGACGCGCAACAGCACCTTGGCGGAGAAATCGATCCCGGCGCGGGTCTTGTCGTTGTCAGCAAGGAAGTTGAAACTCAGGCCTAGTAGCAGGGCAAATAGCATCACCGGCGCCGCGTAGTGCTCGGAGAGGAACGTGGCGGCCAGCGCCAGCACCAGCGCGACACCCGCTCCGGGGGCCAGCGCCCGGGCACGTTCGACGATCTGCGCCACCCAGGTCAGGCCGGAGCGAGTTGGCGGCGCTCCAGATCCGCCAGATAGCTGCGGCGCATCAGGGCGAAGACGATGCCTGCGGCAATGCACGGCAGCGGCAGGAAGCGAAAGGCGGAGACAAGGCCGATAGCATCTGCCAGTCTGCCTGTGAGGATCGGGCCGGGCGCAAGGCCGATCAGGTTGTTCGCCAGCGTCAGGGTCGCGAAGGCCGATCCGTGGATTGCGAGCGGCGTAAGATTGGCGACCATCGCTCCCGTTGGCCCCACGGTCCCTGCAACGAGGAACATGGCGCAGGCGATCAGCACAAGTTGCGGCGTGCCGGCGGGCAGGGAGAAGGCAAGAGCCAGGCACACCGCCGTGCCGAGGCTGTAAGCAATGGCGAGGTTGATCTTCTGTTCGGGCCGGTCGCGCGACAGGCGGTCGCTCACCATCCCGCAGGCGATCATGCCCACCCCGCAGGCGAGCAGCAGCAGCGCCGCGACCTGTCCGGCGCGGTCCAGCGCGAAGCCATAATTGCGGTTCAGGAAGCTCGGCAGCCATGCGGGCATTGCCCCCGCCGCGAACAATTGCAGGCCGCTGCCCAGATAGGCGAGGCGCACCGAACGGCTGGCGATCAGGGCCTTTAGCGGCGCGCGCGCCGGGGCAGCGTCCGGCTCGGCGGATCCCGCAGCGGCCTCGTCCAGCCCCGCCAGTTCCCGCACCCGCTTTTCGCGCACCAGCAGAGGATAGAGCGCACCCAGCATCAGCCCGCCAATGCCGATCGCCAGAAAGGCCCAGCGCCAGCCATGGCTGGCGGCAATCGTCCCGCCAACCGCCACGCCTAGCACCTGTCCGAACAATCCCCCCGCCANNATGAAAGCTGCTGCCAGCGTGGCTCGCAGGCGTTGCGGGAAGACGCTGATCACCACCGCGATGCCAACCGACCCATAGGCCGCCTCGCCGAGGCCCACGAGCGCGCGGCCCACCAGCATCTGTTCGAAGCTGGTGGCCATCGCGCAGAACAGCGTCGCAAGGCTCCAGACGATCGCCATCAGCGTGAGGCTTCGCACCCGCCCCCAGCGGTCCGCCGCCAGGGACAGTGGAAAGGTCAGCACGCCGACCATGATCGCAACGATGCCGGACAGTAGGCCCAGCTCCCCGTCGCTCAGCTGCCATTCCGCCTTCAGAAGCGGGAACACGGCATTGAGCACCTGCCGGGCCATGTAGTCGGAAATCAAAAGACCAAACGTCAGCGCAAACACGATCCAGCTGTAGATCGTGGCATTGCTTGGCCCTTGTGCCTTGGCATCGAGGCTGATCGGACCGGCCATGCGATTATCTCCCGAAAAGCGGGTTAGCGCGCCGCCAGCCCGGCGATCAATGGCAGAGCATCATCCCATGCCCCGAAACCAGATGGCGGGTTGAGATGGCCGACATGGCCCGCATCGAACAGCTCCGCGCCCCAGCTTTCCGCAAGGCTCGCCACGCGCTCGAACCGAGCGAGCGGATCATTGTGGCTGGCAGCGACAATGGTCGGGAACGGCAGGCTTTCGCGTGCCATGGGGCACCAGCCATTCGCCGTCAGATCGGCAAGGGTCGGGTAGCCTTCGGGTAGCGGATGTTCGACATCGGCCGGGGTCGCCAGCAAAGCGCCCTTGATGGCGCGGGTGGGGTTTTGCGCCCAAGCCGCAACCATCAGGCACCCGGCGCTATGCCCGGCGAGCACCACTTCCCCTTCGATGCCGTGTAGCGCTGCATCGAGAGCGTTCACCCGCGCAGCAAGGCTCAGCCGGTCCTCTCGGAGCGGTTCGACCGTGACCGATCCCTGCAGTGCCCGCGCCGCATGGCTCTGCCAGTGGTCCGCGACGTGGTCCCGCAGCCCCGGCACGAACAGAACGGTGACGCTCATGCCACCTCGCGGATCGGCACGGCGGGTTGCCCGCGCTCGCGGTTCGGGGCCATGCCCAAGCGCGCGAGGGTTTCCTCGGTGGAGTTATATTGCGTGCCGATCTTGTAGATCTCGCGCGCCTCATGCCCATTGGCGACCTCGCGGCCCAGCTCGCGGCTGATGCGGACAAGCTGTTCGACCTGCGCAACCGAGCCCATCTTGTTGCCGTTGGGGTCGTAGATCGTGTCCTCGATCCCGCAGCGGGTGTGCATCCCCAGCGCAATGGCGATGGTGTTGATCGGCAGCACGTTGCCCATCACGCTTTCAAGCGTGACAGTGGAGCCGTCGGGTGCACGGCGGATGAATTCCATGAAATTGGCCGGGTTCGGCCCGTCAAAGCCGCCGCCGATGCCGACCCAAGTGAGGTTGAGCGGCCCCTTGTAATGGCCGCGCCGCACCAGCCGCTCAACCGTTTCCATGTCGGGCATGCAGGTCAGCTGGAAATGGGGCTGAATGCCCGCACCCGTCAGGCGGCGCAGGTGTTCTTCGACCCATGCCGGGCCGGCGGGCACCACCATTTCGCGATAGGCCTGATAGAGCGCCGGATTAGCCAGAGTGGTCTGTCCGTATTCCTCCTCGCTCATCAGATCCATGATGTTCATCTGCGTCGTATTGACTGCGATGGTGACCTGCTCGGGTTTCGGCGTGAGTTCGGCGAGCATGTGGCGCACCTCGTCCGAAAGCCACTTGGCCTCCGCCCCGTCTTCCTCACCTTCGGGGGCGAAGGAGATCGAGCCACCGACCTGAATGATCATGTCCGGCACGCGGGTGCGGATCTTGTCGATCATCTCGTTGAACATCGACAGGCGCTTGGAACCGTGACCGTCGAGCTCTCGGCAATGGAGGTGCAGCACGGTTGCGCCCGCATTGTAGCAATCGACCGCCTTCTGCACCTGCTCTTCCATCGTCACCGGGATGTCTTCGGAGAAGTCCTCCGGTGCCCATTCCGGGCCGTAGGGGGCGACGGTGATGACCAGTTTGTCTTGGTTCTGGGGCAACAGGCTATCGTCGAGGAACTGCATCGGGTGTCTCCTTGGGAGGCCTAACGAGAAAAAGCGTTCAGTAAGGGCGGTCGCCGATGATCCCGGCGCGTTCCATGCGGCGCACGGTGGGAGCGTAGTCTGTCACGGCGTAATGCTGGGTCGAGCGGTTGTCCCAGATCGCGACCGAGTTCGGCTGCCAGCGCCAGCGCACCTGGTATTCGGGGATCGCGGCGCGGCCTATCAGGTATTGCAGCAGCTGCGCACCGCCGGGGGCATAGTCCTGTCCGTAACGTACGTTTTCGGCCGTGTGGTAGTTCGTGAAATGGGTGGTGAAGCCGTTGACGAACAGCACCTTCTCACCCGTTTCGGGATGCGTGCGGACCACCGGATGTTCGGCATCGGGGAAGCGGGCTTTCAGCGCGTGGCGATCATCCTCGCTCATGCGTGCGCCGAAGGATGCTTCGATCGAGTGGCGGGCCTTCAAGGGCGCAATCGTGTCCTTCACATGATCGGGAAGGTCGGCATAGGCCTTGGCCATATTAGCCCACATCGTGTCGCCGCCGACCGGCGGGCAGGCAACGCAACGCAGCACACACCCCATCGGCGGGGCATCGCGCCACGTTGCGTCGCAGTGCCAGGCGTTTTCGTAGTAGTCAGGCGGCGAATTCTCGTCCTTGTAGATCCTGACAAGACCGGGGTGGTCGGGATCGCTCCCGGCTACCGGATGGTCTTCTAGCGACCCGAAGCGCTCAGCAAAGGCAACATGATCCGACCGCTCGATGTCCTGATTTCTCAGGAACAGCACCTTGTGCTCCAGCAGCGCTGCGCGGATCTCGGCGAACAGCGCGTCATCACGCGCCGCATCGGCAAGGCTGACGCCGGTCAGTTCAGCGCCGATATGGGTGGTGAGCTTCTCGATCCGCATGGCAGCGCCTCCCGTCACAACACGAAGATGGATGAGCCGATGGTGCGGCCCGCTTCGAGATCGCGGTGCGCCTCGACGCATTGGTCGAGCCCGTATCGCTGCCCGATTTCGACTGTGATCCGACCCGCCGAAAGGTGATCGAACCACAGGCCCGCAAGCTCGGCGCGCTCAGCAGGATCGGCGAAGTAATCAGCAAAGGCAGGGCGCGTGAAATAGACCGAGCCTTGCAACATCATCTGGAAGGCATCGACCGGCGGAAACGGGCCGGAGGCGGTGCCGCAGGCGACCAGCATCCCGCGCCGCTTCAGTGACTTCAGCGAGCCCTCGAAAGTGTCCTTGCCGACGCTATCGAACACGGTGGTGACGCCAACCCCGTCGGTCAGTTGCTTGACCCGCGCGGCCACGTCCTCGCGGCGGTAGAAGATGATCTCGTCGCAGCCCGCTGCGCGCGCGGCCTCGGCCTTGGCCTCGCTCGACACCGTGCCGATCACCCGCAGGCCGAGAAGCTTGGCCATCTGCACCGCCAGCAACCCCACCCCGCCCGCAGCAGCGTGCAACAGGATCGTATCGCCCGCCTTCATCATCGGATTGGCCTTGACCAGCCAGTAGGTCGCCGAAAGCCCGCGCATTGTGGACGCCGCAGCAGTCTCGAAGGAAATCGCGTCCGGCAACTTGAACAGCGGCGCGGCGGGCATCACTCGTTCGGTGCTGTAGGCGCCCAGCGGACTGCCATTATAGGCGACCCGGTCCCCCTCAGCAAAACCGGTCACGCCCTCGCCCACGGCGACGATCGTGCCCGCCCCCTCGACACCGATGCCGCACGGCGGCTGCACCGGATAATAGCCCGATCGGAAATAGGTGTCGGCAAAGTTGCAGCCGACCGCTGCGTGGCGAATGCGCACCTCGCCCGGGCCAGGATCACCGACCGTGACATCCTCCAGCCGCAAGACCTCCGGGCCGCCCGTTTCGTAAAAGCGAACAGCCTGCGCCATCGCGTATCTCTCCCATCCCTCTTTTGCCCGGTTGTATGGTCTTCGCTCTTGGCGTTTTTCACATTTCATGACATTGTTTTCACATTCGACGCCACGCTAGCTGGCGCGAGGGGAGAGCGCGCAATGGCTGAGGTCGTCCGGGTGGCCGCCCTGACCGGGTATCTGGAAACGATGGCGAGTTTCGCCGCCGACCCGCGCCCGTTGCTGCGCGAGCAGGGGCTGACGGCCGATCTGCTGGTGAACCCCGAAAGGTTGATCCCTGCCCAGTCGGCGATCCGGCTGCTTGAGCGCAGCGCCGCCGAGACGGGCTGCCTGACGCTCGGCCTGCGCATGGCGGAATGCCGCTCGCTTGCGAACCTCGGTGCCACGAGCCTGCTGATTGCGCACCAGCCCAGCCTTCGCACGGCCCTGAATACGCTTCAGGAATTCCGCTCGCGGATCAATTCGACACTGGTGCTCCATTGCGACGAGCACGGCAATGACGTGATCCTGCGCGAGGATTTCCAGCTCCGCCGCCCCGAGCCTTCCCGTCAATCAACCAACCTCGCGCTCGGGGTTTTAGCGCGACTGTGCCGCAGCGTGCTGGGCGATGCGTGGTCACCGCTGACCGTGTGTTTCTCCCACGAGGCCCCCGTGACAGGCGAAGTCGCCGTGTTCCAGCGCGTGTTCAATTGCCGGCCGCAGTTCAATTCAGAGTTCAACGGCATCGTGGTTGCCGCCGCTGATCTGGACCGTCCAAACATCAAGGCCGACGATCAGCTTGCCTCGCACGCCCGGCAGCTACTCGATGCGGTGATGAGCCCGGCGAGCCGGACGACGACGCAGGACGTCAACCAGCTGATCCAGTTGCTGCTTCCATCGGGCCGCGCCACGATCCACGATTGTGCGGCCGCGATGGGGCTGACCGTGCGTACACTTCAGCGGATGCTCGATGCCGAGGAGACGAACTTCAGTGCGTTGCTTAACAGTGCCCGGATGCAATTAGCGGTGCAGTATCTCGCCAACCGTCGAATGCGGATCACCGACGTTGCAGAGATGCTCGGCTACAGCTCGATCGGCGCCTTCACGCGCTGGCACACAAGCGTTTTCGGAATGCCACCACGTCGAGCTCGCGCGGGACGCATTATCAAAACTGTGGCCGGCGAGTAGCGCGAGGTTTGGCAGAAGTTCAACATGCTGCCGCTAAATGACTGCTTCGGGGTCGTTTGCAGAACGTCTGCTTTCGGCTCACCTGAGGCGAAAGCTGCCTAGCGGCTTCCGGGCTCGCGGCTGATTGCAACGAACGACTGCTACTGGGTGGTTAGCTGCCCTACTGATATTCGATGGTCACTTTGCCATCCATCGCAGTCGTGCTCGATTTTTCGAGATTGCCGCTACCGACGTATATAATGATTTTGCCCTCACCCACCCAGCGAGCGGTAACGTTATCGGGCTTGGCTGCGCCGGAAACGATAGCCTCCGCGGTCGACGGTGTGCACGGCCCATCTGAGAGGGCTCCTACGCAGATCAACTGGTCTCCACTCGCTACATCAGTGGCGACTTGTATCAAGGAGTCCTGCATGACTCTTTGGACATTTGGAGCCATACTCTCCGCCGCTGGAACGATATTGTCGCAACCGCAAAGAAGCGAAGCTGATGCCAACAAAGCAGGTTTTACAACTTTATCCCTCATAATCAGATAAATATACTACCTTCGTAAAGGCAGCAATGGGGTCGCTAGCCGAAAGGGGGCTTTTGGCAAAAAAGCCAACCGAAGCTGCTTTCCCCCCATGCCAAGAATGGCGAATGGTTTAATTTTCTGCGAAGCCGATGTGCATCTCGGTCGCACCAGCCATTTCACCGCTACCTGTCCTCTGGAAGTCATGTCGCTCATATGTTGCACGGACTTGCGGGGATTGACCGGAAAGCAGCGAAAACCGCCGGAAAAGCGCGCAACAAGACGCAACATAGCAATTCAGCGCCGAGCAACGCCAGCCTTGAAAAACATTCAATGTTTCAAAGGGTTTAATGGTAGCGGAGGAGGGACTCGAACCCCCGACACGCGGATTATGATTCCGCTGCTCTAACCGGCTGAGCTACTCCGCCCCATGGGCATCCGGCGGCGTTTCGCAGCCGGATTCGGCGCCGGGTGTCGGCCCGGGCGAGGCGGGCACTTAGGGCGGGCGCGTTGCGGGGTCAAGCCCTGTTGGCGCGCTTGGCTTAGAGCCGTTCGCGGCCCCGGAAAGCGCAAGTCTTGACCTGCTCCCACGGACCGCCGCGATAGTGCCACAGCTCCAGCGCGGGAAAGGCGAAACGCCCCTTGGCAATCCATGGGGCAAGGTCGGGCGCAAGCGCCGCCTGAAGCGCCCTCGCCTCATCCTTGGTGACCTTGTTCTGAATCGTGATGTGCGGGCGCGGCTCGTAAAGATCCTGAGACGTCAGGCTACCGTGGAAATGTTCGGCGATCAGCGCACGCAGATCAAGCAGCTGCGGTGCTTCCAATGCGATGGCGGTGCCCTTGCCCAGATCCATCACGCCCTTCACCGCACCCTCGGGAGCGGCGAATTCGCGAGCCACCTTGGGCAGGAAATCTCGCAGTTCATCGAGCAGCGATGGCGCGAAGGCATGGAACAGGGTCACGTGGGCGTGGAGGTGGTTCTTTTCCGCCGGATAGTGCGCCCGCCGCAACCCTTCGGCAAAGCCTGCCAGGTCGGGCGGCAGAGCCGCAGTGAGAATGAAGGGATTGGCCACCGGGTGCATCTGCGGCGATAGCGATCCCGGATCAAGTCCGGGATGAAGGATGGGATGTCACATCTCGCCGCGTTGGCGGCGGATGGCGTACCACTTGGCAACGTTGGCATTGTGTTCGGCAAGGGTGCTGGCGAACCAATGCCCGCCCGTCCCGTCGGCAACCATGAACAGCGCAGCCGTTTTCTCGGGGTTCAACACCGCCGCGATGCTGGCGCGGCCCGGGTTGGTGATCGGCCCTTCGGGAAGTCCGGTGCGGGTGTAGGTGTTGTAGCCATTGACCGCGCTGATCTCGGACTGCTTGATCCGGCGCCCGAGCGGCTTGCCCTTGGTGATGGGATAGATGATCGTCGGATCGGCCTGCAATTTCATGCCGGTCCGCACCCGGTTGGAATAAAGCCCCGCCACCATGCGGCGTTCTTCGGGCTTGCCGGTTTCCTTCTCGACGATTGAAGCCAGGGTCAGCGCATCGCGCATCGTGTCTACCGCGATGCCGGGCGCGCGCTTGCCCCATTCTTCGGCCAGCGCCTTGTCCATCGCGGCCTGCATCTGCTCAACAAGGGCTTTGCGAGACTGGCCGCGTTCGAAGGCGTACGTATCGGGCAGGATCGAACCTTCGGGCGGCACGTCGACTTCGCCGGTCAGCAGCTCCTCGGCCATCAGCCGCTCCCAGACAAGGATCGAGGGCATCCCTTCGGGGATTGTCACGAAGCGGCGGATCACATCGCCTGACTGGAACGCGGCGAGGATGTCACCCTGGCTCATATCCGGGGTCAACAGGAACTCGCCCGCTTGAATCGGTGTATCCGACCCGAAAATGCGTGCTTGCAGGACAAAGCCCGAGGCGGAGGAGATCAGGCCCTCGGCCTCCAGCTTTTCCGCGACCGACGCCACCGAGGCGCCGGCGGGGATGGTGAAGCTGGTCTCCCTGGGGATCGTCGCCGAACCTAGAAAGACCCACGCCAGCACCACAGCTGCAAGGATGGCCCCGAGGCCCGCCAGGGCAAGCCGCAGCATCCTCACCGGATCAGTCGACCTTTTGCATGATGATCGACGCGTTGGTGCCGCCAAAGCCGAAGCTGTTGTTCAGCACGGCGCGCACTTCACGCTTCTTCGCCACCAGCGGCACAAGGTCGATGCCTTCGGTGCCTTCGTCGGGATCATGCAGGTTCAAGGTCGGCGGGACGATCTGGTCACGCATCGCAAGGATGCAGAAGATCGCCTCCACCGCGCCTGCGCCGCCCAGCAGGTGGCCAATCGCGCTCTTGGTCGAGGACATTGATGCACCGCTCAGCCCTTCGCCCAGCACGCGCTTGATCGCGGCGAGTTCGATGGTGTCGGCCATGGTCGAAGTGCCGTGGGCGTTGATGTAGTCGATATCGCCCGGCCCGAGGCCCGCTTTCTTGAGCGCCATCCGCATCGCCAGTTCCGCGCCCTTGCCTTCCGGGTGCGGGGCGGTGACGTGATAGGCGTCGCCCGACAGGCCATAGCCGGTGACTTCGGCATAGATCTTTGCGCCGCGCGCCTTGGCGCGTTCGTATTCCTCGAGCACGATCACGCCCGCGCCCTCGCCCATGACGAAGCCGTCACGNNTTGCGATCGTAGGGGCGGCTGGCTTCGGTCGGGCGGTCGTTCATGCTCATGTTGAGCGCCCGCGCCTGAGCGAAACCGGCAATGCCGAGCGGGTTGATGGTGCTTTCCGCCCCGCCCGCCA
>DLGU01000139.1:0-2555 GCA_002482865.1 Porphyrobacter sp. UBA7686 | reverse complement strand
GCGGTCACGACGGCATGGTTCGGGCCCATGAAACCGTATTTGATCTGCACCTGACCAGTGATGAGATTGATCAGGCGTCCATGCACAAAGTGCGGCGACACGCGCGACGGGCCGCGCTCGTGGAGATTGACGCTCTCGATCTCGATGCCCGGCAAGCCGCCAATGCCCGAACCGATCGAGCAGCCGGTGCGCTCCTTCTCGGCCTGGGTCATGTCGGTCAGGCCAGCATCTTCCAGCGCCTGACCAGCGGCATCAATGCCATAGATGATGAAGGGATCGACCTGACGCTGGACCTTGTGATCCACGCGCTTGTCAGGGTCGAAGCCCCAGGGGTGATCCTTGCCCTTCACCTCGCAGGCGATGGTGCACTTCTGGTTCGAGGCATCGAACCGGGTGATCTGGCCCGCCCCGCTCTTCCCCGCAATCAGGTTGGCCCATGTCGTTTCGACATCGGCTCCAAGCGGGGTGACGAGGCCAAGCCCGGTAACAACCACACGGCGCATTCGCGTTCTCCGATAAAGGGGCTGGCTTGCAAAAAGGCAACAGGCCCAACCCGCCTAGGGCTGAGCCTGTCTAAGCCCTGATCCGCGCTCCGGCAAATGTGTTGCCGGACAAATGCCCCGCCTTTTGCCAAACGGGCAAGGGGCTGGCAGGCGCGGACACCGGGGCGTCCTTGCGGGTGTTAGCCCTTGTGCTCTTCGATGTACTTGGTCGCGTCGCCGACGGTGGTGATCTTCTCGGCCGCATCGTCGGGGATTTCGACACCGAATTCCTCTTCGAAGGCCATCACCAGCTCGACGATGTCGAGGCTGTCCGCACCGAGATCATCGATGAAGCTCGCATCCTGAGTGACCTTGTCAGCTTCCACGCCGAGATGCTCGACGACAATCTTGGCCACCCGGTCGGCAGTATCGCTCATGGTATTCCCTCTTGAACTGGGGTTAGAATAAGTCGCCCCGCCCTAATGAACGGCGCGGACAAGCGCAAGTGGGGATGACAGTCAGCGTGACAGCGCGTCCGCATGCAATTGCCGCTGGGCCTCGGCGCGCAGACGCGAAGCGATGCGAGCAAGGCCTTCGCGTGGTTCTGCCTTGCGCGGGCTGATCGCCAGCGCCTCATCATAAAGCTGGGTCGCCGTCTCCAACTCGCCCAGACGTTCCATGCACAGGCCAGTATTGAACAGGATTGTGACGCTGCTGGGGTTGTTCGCCCTCAGGTCCCCGAAAGCTGCGCAGGCCTCGGACACATCGGTCTTGGTCAGGCGCAGCGCGGTGCGGAAGGCCGCCTGATCCGGTTTGGTCATGCCATCGCGGCTTTCCAGGACACGGATGTCCTCGTCCCGGAATTCAGGTGCGAGATCGCGGCGCACGGCATTGGCGAAACCGCGTGCCAGTTCCTCAACCATCGAATCGACCGAAGGCGATCCGTCTTCGTCCTTGCAGAAGCGGCGGCTGGTGGTGAGCACGTCGCCCTTGGCGTAGAGCAACTCGCCTTCGCGCGACACCAGCCGCAGTTCGGGGCGCAGCGTCACATTCCGGGCGCGGCAGGGCACGTTGATCTTCTTCTTTTCGATGCACTTGCCGCGATCATCCTTGGTGACACATTCCTCCACCTCTTTGGTGCCGCTATCGGTATCGCGCCAATCGACCTCTGCGATACCGCGCATCACCGCGTCCGCGCCGCCGCGATAGGCGGCCGGATCGGCATCCCGATCATAGGTGTAGGTCGAACCGCGTGGGGGCCCTGCGAAGGTGAGATCGAACCACGGACGGCCCTCGATAACCGCGCCGCGCAGTGCCGTGTCGATCGCAAAGGCGAGCCGTTCGCCGCCCCTCCCGGCAAAGCCCGCAATCGCGATGGAACGCGCGCGCGATGGCGCATCGGTCCCTGCCGCATAGATGCCTGCGACAGGGATCGTTTCTGCCTGCGCCGCCGCAGCGCAGAGCAGAGCACCTGCCCCGATCATCAATGCCAGCCGCATCGCCCTTCCCCCCTCTATCCGACCCTGTCCACGCGGGAACCTCGCAGGATTTGCCCAAGCAAACAAGCCGCCATGCGAGAGCCTTGCCAGCCGCCGCGCCGCCGTGCGAAGGCCCGCCCATCATGCTGACCTTCTGCTCCCCCGCCCAGAACGCCCACGCACCCCTAATCGAGCTCGTTAACGGACAGGCGGAAGCGCACGCCGAAACCCCGGCGCGTCTTGCGAACATGCTGGCGGCGATGGGAACCGTGCGCGCGCCCGCCGATCACGGGATGGAGGCGATCCTTGCCGTGCACGATGCGGAATATCTCGCCTTTCTCCAGTCCGCTCACGCGGCCTGGCTGGCGGCGGGGCGCGAAGGGGATGCCATCGGCTATGCCTTCCCCGTGCGCGGGCGGCGATCGCTGGCACTGGAGCGGATCGACGGCAGGATCGGGCAATATGGCTTCGACACAGTGACGCCAATCGCCGCGGGCACGTGGGAGGCAGCTTACGGCGCAGCGCAATCGGCGATCGCTGCGGTCGAGGCGCTGGCGTCAGGCGAAACGCGGCACGTCTTCGCGCTGTGCCGTCC
>DLGU01000021.1 GCA_002482865.1 Porphyrobacter sp. UBA7686 | reverse complement strand
ATCGTCGAATTCTATACCGGCGAAAAGCCCTTGCTGCCGAACGTCCAGACCTGGCGCTGCGCAGACAAGGACGCGCTGGGCTATGTGCTCGACAACCTTGCCGAACTGGTGGTCAAGGAAGTGCACGGATCGGGCGGCTACGGGATGCTGATCGGGCCGACCTCGTCCAAGCGCGAGATCGAGGCTTTCCGCGCCAAGCTGGTTGCACGGCCGGAAAATTACATCGCCCAGCCCACGCTCGCGCTGTCGACCTGCCCGATCTACACCGCCAAGGGCCTCGCCCCCCGGCACCTCGATCTCAGACCCTTCGTGCTGGTTTCGCCCGAGGGGATCGACATCACGCCGGGCGGGCTGACGCGGGTGGCGCTGAAGAAGGGTTCGCTGGTGGTGAACTCCTCGCAAGGCGGGGGCACCAAGGACACGTGGGTGCTAAAGGACTGATGGTGGGGGACGCAACATGCTAGGCCGCACCGCCAACGGGTTGTTCTGGATGTTCCGCTATCTTGAGCGGGCGGAGAACACCGCACGCCTGCTCGAAGCCGCGCTGCGCATGGCGCTGACCCGCGATCTGGCCACAGCCGAAGCGGAGTGGCGCTCGGTGATCGCGACGCTCGGGCTGAGCAAGGCCTATGAGGCGCTGCATGAAAGCTATGACGGGATGCAGGTCTGGAACTTCGTCCTGCGCGGGCCGTCCAACCCCGGCAATGTCCGGCTGATGTTCGGCGCGGTGCGGAGCAATGCACGGACAGCCCGCACCAATATCTCGTCGGACGTGTGGGAAGCGGTCAACGAAAACTGGATGAAGCTCGACGCGCTGCTGGCTCGCCCGGTGGGGCAGGCAGGCGTGGGCGAAGTGCTGGCCGCGATCCGCCGCGCCGGCACGCAGGTTCACGGTGCCTTCGACGGGTCGATGCTGCGGGACGAAGGCTATCACTTCAGCCGCGCAGGCACCTTCATCGAACGTTCGGATTCGACCGCGCGTATTCTCGACATGAAGTACTTCCTGCTGCTGCCCTCGCTCTCCTATGTCGGGTCCAGCCTCGATACCGGGCAGTGGGAACAGGTGCTGCGATCAGTGGCCGGGGCGCGGGTCTATAGCTGGCTTAACGCCGGGCAGATCGAAGCGCGTGGGATCGTCGAATTCGTGGTGCTGGATGATCGCTTCCCGCGCAGCCTCGCCTTCTGCCGCAACGCCTTGCGCGATTGCCTCGGCGCGCTGGCGCGGATGCACGGAGTCGAGGGTCGCGCCGTCGCCCTGATGCGGGATTCTGACACCCGGATCAGTCACCTGTGCGTTGATCAGATCTTCGAGCAGGGGCTGCACGAATTCCTCGTCGATTTCCTGTCCCGCAACGCCAGCATCAGCCAGGCCATCGCTGAGGATTACCGGTTCCACGCATGAGCAAGCTCACTCTCTCGATCCGGCACACCACCCATTATGCCTTCACGCAGCCGGTGGTTCACGCGCTCCAACGGCTGCGGCTGACGCCCAAGGAAACGCAGGGCCAGCGCATCATTGATTGGCACATGACCTTCGACAACGCCCATGCCGAGCTGCAATATGACGATCAGCATTTCAATCACGTCACGCTGATCGGGCTGGACCCGGGCGCGTGTGAGGTGACGGTGACCTGCGAAGGCGTGGTCGAGACCGAGGACAATGCCGGGGTGATCGGCCGCCATTCGGGCCACCTGCCCTTGTGGAGCTTTCTGCGGCAAACGCCGCTGACGCGTCCCGGCGCCAAGCTGCGCGGCTTGCTGCGCGAGGTGCAGGGGACAGCGGACAAGGTGCCGCTCGAATTTCTTCATGCCCTGTCCGATCTGATCCGGGGACGGATCACCTACGAAGCGGGGCGCACGCATTCCGGCACCACTGCTGAAGAAGCGGTGATCCACGGCTTTGGCGTGTGTCAGGACCACGCGCATATCTTCATCGGCGCCGCCCGCGCGAACGGCATTCCGGCGCGCTATGTCAGCGGCTACCTGATGATGGATGACCGTATCCAGCAGGAAGCCACTCACGCCTGGGCCGAAGCCCATGTTGAAGGGCTGGGCTGGGTCGGCTTTGATGTATCGAACGGGATCTCGCCCGATCCGCGCTATGTCCGCGTGGCGACGGGGAGCGACTACCGCGATGCCGCGCCTGTCACCGGCATCAGCTTTGGCGGGGCTGCCGATGAGGTGCTGACCGTGGGCGTCGCGGTTGAGGCGAAACCTTCGGCCGGGCAATCCCAAAGCCAAGGGCAAGGCCAAGGCCAAAGCCAGAGCCAGTCGACGCAATAACCGAAAAGCCGGGGCGCAGGCTTTGCGCAGAAGCGTGCCACGCGCTAGGGCGCGGAGCAAGAAGGCTCAGGCCAGAGGGCTGGGGCAGGGGAGGATGACGGCATGACCTATTGCGTTGGCATGGTGCTTGAGAAAGGCCTCGTGCTGATGAGCGACACCCGCACCAATTCGGGCGTCGACAACATCTCGACCTTCCGCAAGCTGTTCCACTGGAGCGTGCCGGGCGAACGCATGATCGCGGTCATGACGGCGGGCAATCTTGCGACCACGCAGGCGGTGATCAGCCAGCTGGAGGAACGCACCAAGGCCCCGTCCGAGCGCGATAATGCCCTGCTCAAAGGGCCAACCATGTTCCAGGTCGCGACCGAGATCGGGCGTTTGCTGCGCACCACCATCGAAAGCGCGCAAGCCGTCAATGGCGACAGCGGCAAGGGGCGCTTTACCGCGACCATGATCGTCGCCGGGCAGATCGCGGGGATGCAGCCGCGCCTGTTCATGATCTATCCCGAAGGCAATTTCATCGAAGCCAGTTGGGACACGCC
>DLGU01000110.1:2294-11011 GCA_002482865.1 Porphyrobacter sp. UBA7686 | reverse complement strand
CGCATGTTGTTGCGCGCCTGATAGTTGCGCACCCCATCCCACGTCCCCTCGCCCTCGGCGACAAGATCGTCCCAGCTGTACTTGAACGGTTCGGATTTCATTAGCCAATAGGCCATGCTGGCAGCGCGCTCCCTTGCTCAAACAGCGCCCACGTAGCCCGCACACCCCCGCCTCGCCAAGCCCCGATCCACAGTGTGCAAGTTAACCCGTTCTTTAGTGCAATCTGCGATGAATCGGACGAAGGCACCGCTGGCGTACCTGCCAAGCGACATGCACGGGACGATTAAGGCAACGATTTTGAAAGATCACGAGCCAAATAACCCTCTGCAAACGGCAGAGCGCGATATCATCGCGCTGGGAATTGCCGTGGCGGCCATCATCATGCTGGTGGGAACCGGCGGAACGGTGCTGCCCAAAGTCATGGACGCCCTGTTTGGCAACGGTGCGCGTCCGGATGTTCTGTTGGTCAATGCCCTGCTGCTGAACATCGCCCTCATCATCTTCGGCTGGCGGCGTTACCGCGAACTCACCCGCGAAATCGAAGAGCGCCGCCGCGCCGAAGCCCGCGCGCAAATGCTGGCGGCCACCGATCCGCTGACTCAATGCCTCAACCGCCGCAGTATGCTCGAAGCGACCGAGGAACTGCGGTCGCGCGCGGCAGTTCGTGGTGAAGCTGTCGCCTATTGCATGATGGATCTCGACAACTTCAAGCAGATCAACGACATGCACGGCCATCCGGTGGGTGATGCGGTACTGGTCATGCTGTGCGAGCGGGTGCGCGGAATACTCCCGCGTGACGCGCGCCTCGCGCGGCTCGGCGGGGACGAATTCGCCTTCGTGATGCCCTACCCCGCGGGTCACGCCGACCGGGTCGACGATTTGGTCATCCGCCTGTTCGAAAGCCTGGCCCAGCCCTTCCGCCTGCCGACGATCACGATTGAGCTGACCTTGTCAGTCGGGCTTTCCGCCGATCATGATGCGGACGGCACGATCGGCCTCGTAGTCGATGCCGGCACCCTGATGCAGCGCGCCGACATGGCGCTTTACCATGCCAAGAAGCAGGGCCGCAACCGCTACTTCTGGTTCGAGTCGAGCATGGAAAGCGAGATGCGCTTCCGCAACCAGCTCGAAACCGGCATCCGCCGAGGCCTCGCGCGCGGCGAGTTCGTGCCGTTCTACGAACAGCAGGTCGATGTCGAAAGCGGCGCGCTGGTCGGGTTCGAGATGCTCGCGCGCTGGCGCTCCCCGCAGCTTGGCGTGATCAGCCCCGATATCTTCGTACCGATCGCCGAGGAAATCGGCCTCATCAACGAAATGTCCGAACGCCTGATGGAACAGGCCTTCGCTGATGCGCGCGAATGGGATGACAGCCTGACGCTATCGATCAACATCTCGCCGGTGCAGTTGCGCGATCCGTGGTTTGCACAGCGTCTGCTGAAAAAGCTGGTCGCCACAGGCTTCCCGCCGCAGCGGCTCGAAATCGAGATCACCGAAAGCTGCCTGCACGAAAACATCGGCCTGGTACGCTCCATGATCATGAGCCTGCGCAATCAGGGCGTGCAGATCAGCCTCGACGATTTCGGCACGGGCTATTCCAGCCTTGAACAGCTGCGCAATCTGCCGTTCGACCGGATCAAGATCGACCGCAGCTTTGTCAGCGAATTGCGCGAACCGGGCAGCCGCTCGCGGATTGTCGAAGCGATCATCTCACTCGGCCGCGGTCTTGATCTGCCGCTGACGGCAGAAGGTGTCGAAGACGAACAGATCCTTCAGGCATTGAAATCAATGGGCCGGTTGAAAGCGCAGGGCTATCTCTATGGCCTGCCCGAAGATGCCGAAGCCGTGCGAGCGCGGCTGAAAGCCGCGGGCAAGCTGACCGGCGTTTCCGAGCAAGCACCGTCGCTGCCACGCACTGGCACCGAAGACGGCCCAACCCTCTACCGCATCGCCCGACCCTGAGATTGCGCCCCCTGCCCGCGGGCAGGACTGGACGCGGACGGCCTGCTTGCATAGATGCGCAGCCGTGACGCAGACGATTGCCTTCATCAAGATGCACGGGCTCGGCAACGACTTCGTCGTGCTCGACGCGCGTGAAACGTCGCTGCCGGAGATGACGCCGCATATCGCGCGCGCGCTGGCTGACCGACGCACCGGGATCGGTTTCGATCAGCTGGTGCTGCTGGAGCCGAGCGAGACACATCGCTTCCGGATGCGGATTTTCAATTCCGATGGCAGCGAGGTCGAGGCCTGCGGCAATGCCGCGCGGGCCGTGGCGCTGCTGCATGGCGAGCCCGCAGTCATCGAGACTGGCGGGGGGCCGATTGCGCTCGAACCGCTCGACGGCGGCGCACGGGTCGACATGGGCACACCGCGCTTCGATTGGGACGCGATCCCGCTCGCCTACCCGATGGACACTTTCACGATGCCGGTCGGGTGGGAGAGCCTTGAAGCGCCGATGGCGGTCAATGTCGGCAACCCGCACGCGATTTTCTTCGTCGATGATGCCGATGCCGTCCCGCTGGAAACGCTTGGCCCGGTGATCGAGCATGACTCGCTGTTTCCCGAGCGAGTGAACGTCAACGTCGCCAGTCTTGCCGGGCCGGATCACCTGAAGCTGCGGGTATGGGAACGCGGCGCCGGGCTGACCCGCGCTTGCGGCACCGGGGCCTGCGCCACGGCGGTCGCGGCGATCCGGCGCGGGCTGGTGGACAGCCCGGTGCGCGTGACACTGCCGGGCGGCGATCTGGTGATTGCCTGGGCGCCGGGCGGTACGATCCTGATGAGCGGCCCTGCGGCAGAAAGCTATCGCGGCACCTTCGACTGGGATGATTACGCCGCAGGAGCCGGAGTTTGAACGCTCCGCAGATTATCTCGCTCGGCTGCCGCATGAACATCGCCGAGAGCGAGCGGATGCGGGCGATGCTGGCGGGCGAAACCGATCTGGTAGTAGTCAATTCCTGCGCGGTGACGGGTGAGGCGCTGGCTCAAACCCGCAAAGCGATCCGCCGCGCCCGGCGTGACAATCCGGCGGCCCGGCTGGTGGTGACCGGCTGTGCGGCGGAGATTGATCGGTCGTCGATTGGCGCGATGGACGAGGTTGATGGTCTGATAGCCAATGCGGCCAAGCTCGATCCCCGCGCGTGGAACATCGCCGCTGATGCCCCGCCGGTTGCGCCCGCCCGCACCCGCGCTTTCGTGGCCGTGCAGAACGGCTGCGATCACGCCTGCACCTTCTGCGTAATCCCGCAGGGGCGCGGGGTGAGCCGTTCGTTGAGCGTCGCGGACGTGCTGCGCGAGGTTGAGGCGCATCTTACTGCGGGGGCCAAGGAGGTTGTGCTCACCGGGGTCGATCTGACCTCATGGGGGCATGATCTACCGAGCGAGCCGCGCCTTGGCACGCTGGTCGCTGCGATCCTTGCGGCCTTCCCCGGCCTCCCCCGCCTGCGGCTGTCATCGTTGGACGGGATCGAGATTGATGCGGGGCTGTTTGACCTCCTCGCCCACGAACCGCGGGTGATGCCGCATTTACACCTCAGCTTGCAGCACGGGGCCGACCTGATCCTCAAGCGCATGAAGCGCCGTCATCTGCGCCGCGATGCAGTGGAACTGGCCCAGCGCCTCAAAGCAATCCGGCCGGACATCGCCATCGGCGCTGACCTCATCGCCGGATTCCCGACCGAGGATGACGCCCACCATCAGGCGAACATCAGCATCATCGACGAGCTCGATATCGTCCACGCCCACATCTTCCCCTTCTCACCCCGCCCCGGCACCCCCGCCGCGCGGATGCCGCAGGTGCCGCGCGACGTGGTGAAGGCCCGCGCCGCCGACCTCCGCGCCTGCGCCGCCACGCGCCGTGCCGTCTGGCTCGACAGCCTTGTGGGCGAAACGCTCCCCGTCCTCGCCGAACGCGACGGCACGGGCTATGCCCCCAACTATGCCCGCGTCGCGCTGCCTGCCGGGACAGCTGCGGGCGACATCATCGAAGTGAATGTGCGCGAGGTCAGGGAGGGCCTGCTCGGATGAGTGAAACCAGCTGGAGCCAGCGCCTGTTCGGCGGCTTCGCCAAGACATCGGAGCGCCTGACCGCCAACCTTGCCGGGGTGGGCGGGAGCGCGAAGCTTGATGACGCCACGCTCGACGAGGTCGAGGACGCACTGATCATGTCCGACCTCGGCCCTGCGGCGGCGGCCCGCATCCGTGCGCGGCTGTCCGACAAGCGCTTCGGGCTGGAGATCACCACCCGCGAGTTGAAAGAAGCGGTGGCGGAAGAGATCGCAGCGATCCTGCGTCCCGTCGCCAAGCCGCTCGAAATCACCGCCTTCCCGCGCCCGCAGGTGATCCTTGTGATCGGCGTGAACGGCAGCGGCAAGACCACCACCATCGCCAAACTCGCCCACCTGTTTCAGGAGGATGATTACGGCGTGCTGCTGGCAGCGGGCGACACCTTCCGCGCCGCTGCCATCGGGCAGCTTGCGACATGGGCGGGCCGGATCGGGGTCGATCTGGTGCGCGGGCCCGAAGGCGGCGATCCGGCGGCGATTGTGTTCGATGCCGTCAAGCAGGCGACCGACACCGGCATCGACGCGCTGATCGTCGACACTGCAGGCCGCCTCCAGAACAAGAAAGAGCTGATGGAGGAACTGGCGAAAATCCGCCGCGTCCTCGGCCGGCTGAACCCTGAAGCGCCGCATGATGTTGTGCTGGTGCTGGATGCGACCAATGGCCAGAATGCCCTCGCCCAGATCGACGTGTTCAAGGAGGTCGCGGGGGTAACGGGCCTCATCATGACCAAGCTCGATGGCACCGCGCGCGGCGGCGTGCTGGTCGCGGCGGCGGAGCAATATGGCCTCCCCATCCACGCCATTGGCGTCGGCGAGAAGATGGAAGACCTGCGCCCGTTCGACCCCGACTTGGTCGCCCGCGTGATTGCCGGAGTGGCGTGATGAGCGATAACGAGACCAAAAAGGCGGCTTCCAGCTGGCTCAACGTCGCCGTCGATTACGGCCCGCTCGTGGTCTTCCTCGGCGTCTATCGCTGGAGCGCGCCCGATAAGGTGAGTGCAACGGGCGAACTCGGCGCGATCATCAATGGCACGGGCGCGTTCATGGTCGCCGCCGTTATTGCGCTACTGGTATCGAAATGGCGGCTGGGCAAAGTGTCGCCGATGCTATGGTTTTCGACCGCGCTGATCGTCGGTTTCGGAAGTCTGACGATCTTCTTCGGCGACCCCACTTTCGTGCAGATCAAACCGACGATCATCTATGCGAGTTTCGGCGCGGTGCTGCTGGCTGGGTATGTTGCCGGGCGGGCGATGCTCAAGATCCTGCTCGAAGCCGCCTTCGAGGGCCTGTCGGACGAAGGCTGGCTCAAGCTGTCGCGCAATTGGGGGGTGTTCTTCCTGGTGCTGGCAGGGCTCAACGAAGTGCTGCGTGCGCAGATGGATTTCGAAGGCTGGCTGTGGGCCAAGCTGTGGGTGTTCCTGCCGCTGACCTTCCTGTTCACCTTCAGCCAGATCCCCATGCTGCTGAAACACGGGCTAAGCTTCGAGGACCGTGACGAGCCGCTGAAGGACGAGCCACCGACGGGGGGCTGATCAGGGTTTGACCTGCGCAAGGCGATCCGGTTGCCCTCGCTATCCTCAATTTCAGCAACGAAGCCCGCCTCGCCGATATCCTTTTTGGGATAGAGCACCTTCGATCCGCGTGCCGTTGCCCGCGCGAGCACGGCGTCGATATCGGGCACATCGAAATATATCACTGGCCCATCGTGCGACGGGCGGTAGACGTCGCCCTTGGCTAAGGCTCCGCTTGCGCCAGGCGCATCGCCTGCGCGGGGGAAGAATGCCATATCGTAGCCGTCGACGTCTTCGCGGGTCAGCTGGAAGCTGAAGACGTCTTCGTAGAAGGCAATGGCCCGATCCATGTCGGTGACAGGAATTTCGAAATGAAAGACCGGGTTGGTCATTGATGCCTGCTCCTTGACGGGCGCCTGCGCTTCGTCAGCTACCTCTGGCGCGCACGCCGCCACCATGAGGGAAAGCGGCACAAGGGCGAGAGCGGCTGCCTGCAAGGTCAGATTTCCACCTGACTCCCAAGCTCCACCACGCGATTGGTGGGCAGCCGGAAGAACTCCATCGCGCTCGCCGCGTTGCGCAGCATCCAGGCGAACAGCTTCTCGCGCCAGATCGCCATGCCCGGCTTAGCCGACGCCAGCAGCGTCTGGCGTGACAGGAAGAAGCTGGTGTGCATCATGTCGAACGGCGCGCCGCACAGGTCGAGCGTGCGCAGCAGGGCGGGCACATCGGTTTCTTCAAGGAAGCCGCAGCGGATCGTGACCCGATAGAAGCCATTGCCCAGGTCCTTGCACGAATAGCGTTCGATCGATTCCAGGTAAGGCACATCCTGCACCGCCACGGTCAGGATCAGGATGCGTTCGTGCAGCACCTTGTTGTGCTTGATATTGTGCAGCAGCGCCGATGGCACGCCCGTGTTGGTCGAGGCCATGAACACAGCCGTTCCCGCGACGCGGGTGGCGCTGTTCTGCGCGCTCTTGGCGAAAATCTCGATCGGCAGCGCGCTTTCGGACATGCTCGCCCGCATCAGCTCACGCCCGCGCGACCAGGTGGTGAGCAGGGTGAAGATCACGAAGCCGATCAGCAGCGGAACCCAGCCGCCCTGCGGCACCTTGATCAGGTTCGCACCGAAATAGGCGATGTCGACGATCAAGAAGGCCGCGACCAGCGGAAGCGCCTTCCACACCGGCCAGCGCCACAGCGAGAACAGGACGGCCGCCAGCAGCAGCGTGTCGATGAACATCGCCCCGGTCACCGCGATGCCATAGGCCGCGGCAAGGTTGGTCGATGACTGGAAGAACAGCACCAGCAGGATCACCATCACCATCAGACCCCAGTTGATCGTGGGGATGTAGATCTGCCCCGCAGCCGAGGCGCTGGTGTGGCGGATTTCCATGCGTGGGATGAAGCCGAGCTGGATCGCTTGCTGGGTCAGGCTGAAGGCACCCGAAATGACCGCCTGGCTGGCAATGATCGTGGCGAGCAGCGCGAGAATGATCACCGGCACACGAACAAGGTCAGGGATCATCAGGAAGAACGGATCCTTCACGAGCGCAGCCGCAGCCGCGGGCGAGCTCGCCGAAAGGATCATCGCGCCCTGCCCCATGTAATTGAGCATCAGCGCCGGAAACACGAAGGTCAGCCAGGAAAGCCCGATCGGCTTGCGCCCGAAATGGCCCATGTCGGCATAGAGCGCCTCGGCCCCGGTAACCGCCAGCACCACGCTGCCCAGCGCGATGAAGGCCGTAAAGCCATCCGACTGGAAGAACCGCAGCGCATTGATGGGGTTGATCGTTTCCAGAATGATCGCGGGATTGGCGCTCAGGTGCATAACACCCAGCGTCGCCAGCATTCCGAAATAGGTCAGCATGATCGGGCCGAACAGCTTGCCGACCTTGCCCGACCCGCGCGACTGGATCGCGAACAGACCAAACAGGATCGCCACCGCCGTCGGCACGATCCACGGTTTGAAGCCGGGAACAATGTATTGCAGACCCTCGGTCGCGGACAGAACCGAGATCGCCGGGGTGATCATGCTGTCGCCGTAGAACAGCGCGGTGGCAAACACACCGAGCAGGATAAGTGGCGCGGTCCAACGGCGATTGTCCGAGGCGCGCCGGATCAGCGCGAGCAAAGCAAGGCTGCCGCCTTCGCCCTTGTTGTCAGCGCGCATGATGGTGAGGACATATTTGACCGTCACCACCATCATCATCGACCAGAACACAAGGCTCAGCACACCGTGGATATGCTCGGCATCGGGCGTGATCCCGATTGTGCCGTGATGCGCGGCAAAGGTCTCGCGGAAGGCATAAAGCGGGCTGGTGCCGATGTCGCCGAACACCACGCCGACAGCGCCGACCGCAAGGGTCAGCGTCGAAGCGCTGTGCCCGTGGCCATGGGCGCTCGCGGCGGCAGGTTCGTCAGTATTGGCTATGCTGCTCATCTTGATCGGATTTCCCGTATCCCGCGGTACTGCCCATCCTGCCGGAACCATTCAGGCCGATGAGGCAGCGCGCCTAGCACTGCCCATTCGCACCTGCAACATTATCAGAGTAGGTCTCGCGCGCCAGAGAGAAAGGCGTCATTGGCCCTGAAGCATCGGCGCGCGGGCTATCATGTCGTTAAGCCGGGCAACTTCGGCCTCAAGCCCCTCACGCCAGGGTGCCTCGGGAGGCGAGTTGGCGAGCAGGCCCTGCCAGACATTACGCGCAGCGACGATTTCGCCGCTTTGGAGATAGGCAAAGCCGAGGAAGTACTCCGCGCCCGGATGGCCCGGGTCAATCGCCTTGGCTCGCCCGAAAGCCTGCACAGCGGCCGGAGTCACGAAACCATCGGCGTGACCGACCAACGCCAGACCCAGCGCCAGCCAGCTTTCCACATCGCGCGGGTTATTGTCCAACCCGCGCTGGAGGAGATTGGCCGCATCGGCAAACTTGCCGCGGCGGGCAAAGGCGTCTGAAGTCACAAGGTAGTCAGGCGCAGGCAGTGTGCGCGAAAACAGCGCCGCACGCCCTTCGACCATTGCCTCGCCCTGCCCTGACGCAGCCTCCGCCTCCCCTTTAGGCGCGGAGGCCTGCCCCGGTGAGCCCTGCCAGGCATAGCCCGCCAGCCCGAACACCAGCACAGCGCCGAACAGCGTCAT
>DLGU01000110.1:0-2189 GCA_002482865.1 Porphyrobacter sp. UBA7686 | reverse complement strand
AACCGCCGCAGCAGCACGCCTCCTACGACCAGCAGCAGCAACACCGGCGCTGCGAACAGCGGCCAAGTGGTCGCGCTGACCTCAGGCTCGTAGCTGACGTAATCGCCATAGCGGTCGATCAGCCAGCCACGGATCTGGTCGGGGCTTTCGCCTGCCAGAATACGGCTGCGCACCTGATGGCGCATATCGCCCGCCATCGGCGCGTCGGAATCCGCGATGCTCTGCGACTGGCACTTGAGGCAACGCAGGGTGTGCATCAGCGCGGTCGCCTCGGCTTCAAGACGGGGGTCGTCGAGCTGATTATAGGCATAGGGCGCCGGTGGCATGGAATCCTGCCCCAAGGCCGGGATGGCGAGCAGAGCCAGCAGCAAAGCAACGAAAGCGCGGATCACCGGGCCTTCTCCAGTTGGTCCAGCAGCACCGCCACATGCTCCGGCCGGATGTCACCGATATGCTGATAGCGGATCACGCCCTTGGCATCGATCACAAAGGTTTCTGGGACCCCCGACGATCCGATCGCCAGCTGAACCTCGGAAATGCGGTCGCTGCCGATCCGCGAATAAGGATTGCCATAGCGGCCAAGGAAATTGGCGACGTCTTCCGGCCGATCGCGGATGGCGATGCCGACGATCTCGACGCCTCGGGCTTGCAGCGCTTCGAGCTGCGGCGCTTCGGCGATGCAGGGTGTGCACCAGCTCGCCCAGATATTGAGCAGGCGCGGCTTGCCACCCACGAGGTCCGCCTTGGCCGCTCCAGGCAAGCCGCCGAACGCCGGGTCCAGCGCGAAATCGGGCAAGGGCTGACCGATCATCGTGCTTTCGACGAACTCGTCCTTCTCCTGCGTGAGCATATAGCCTGCGACCCCCGCAAAGAAGGCGAACAGGGCGAGCGGCACCCACAGGAACAGACGCGAGCGCATCGGCCTACTCCGCCGGGACCGGCGAGGCGGCATCGAGCGCCTCGACATCGGCGCGGCGCTCTGCTCCCTTGGTGACAGCCGCGCGGCGCTTCAAATCGACCTTCACCCGGCCTGCAATCGCCAGAATACCGCCCAAGGCGATCAGCAGTCCGCCATACCAGATGAAGGTGACAAACGGCTTCCACCACACCCGGATCTGCCACCGACCATCTTCGGCCTGATTGCCGATCACCGCGTAAAGCTGCCCGTCCCAACGGGTCAGCAGCGCGCTTTCACTGGTGGATTGCGGCGGCGACCAGAAGTTGCGCGCCTGCGGATTGAGGATCACCGGCTCGCCGCCGTCTCTGCTGACCGCAAGCCGCGCTTCGATTGCGGTCCAGTTCGGCCCCGCGATGGGCGAGACGCTCTCAAGAGTGACCGCGAAATCGCCGATCTGTTCGGTGCCGCCCGGCGCGACCGCAGCTAGGCGCTCCTGCGAGAACGCGCCTTCGCACGCCATGCCGAACAACGAGACCGCTATACCGAAATGGGCGAGCACCATGCCCCAGGTTGCAACCGGCACGCGTGCGATATTGCGCCCACGCAGCGGCAGGAAGGCGGCGACCGCCAGTGCGGCGGCAAGACCAAGGCCCAGCAGCGGCAGCAGCGGGAACTGGCCAAAGAAGCTCACCAGCGCGATCACGCCGATCACCAGCGATGCGATGAGTGCAAGCTCGAACTGAAGCCGTGCAGGCTTGTCGCTTTTCCAGCGCAGCAGCGGGCCGACCGCCATGACGAGGAGCATCGGGATGGCAAAGATTGCGCCTGCCGGATTGAAGTAAGGCGGGCCGACCGACACGCGCACGTCGAACACCTCGGTCAGCAGCGGATAGAGCGTGCCCAGCAAGACGATCGCAAGGATCGCGGACAGCATCACATTGTTGAACACCAACGCGCCTTCGCGGCTGGCAATGGCAAAGCGCTTGCCCTCGGCCACGGCGCCAGCGCGCAGGGCGAAGATCGTGAACGCCCCGCCAATGTAGAGGCCCAGCAGCCCGAGGATGAACGCCCCGCGCTCAGGATCGACCGCGAAGGCATGGACGCTGGTCAGCACGCCCGAACGCACGAGGAAGGTGCCGAGCATCGACATCGAGAAGGCCAGCACGCCGAGCATGATCGTCCACGTCCGCAGTGCATCGCGCGCGGCCAGCACGCTGACCGAATGCATCAGCGCGGTTGCGGCGAGCCACGGCATTAGCGAGGCATTCTCGACCGGATCCCAGAACCACCA
>DLGU01000040.1 GCA_002482865.1 Porphyrobacter sp. UBA7686 | reverse complement strand
GTGCAGATCGTCCGCATCAACGCCGAAACCCAGCGCATCAGCCTCGGCATGAAGCAGCTGGAAAGCGATCCGTGGGATGGCGTCGCCGCCAAGTACCCGGTTGGCATGAAGCTCCAGGGTCAGGTGACCAACATCACCGAGTATGGCGCATTCGTCGAACTGGAAGCTGGCATCGAAGGCCTCGTCCACGTTTCGGAAATGAGCTGGACCAAGAAGAACGTCCACCCCGGCAAAATCGTCTCGACCTCGCAGGAAGTCGATGTGATGGTGCTCGAAGTCGACAGCGACAAGCGTCGCATCAGCCTCGGCCTGAAGCAGGCTCAGCGCAATCCGTGGGATGAGTTCGCCGAGAAGCACCCGGTCGGCACCGAAGTCGAAGGCGAAGTAAAGAACGCCACCGAATTCGGCCTGTTCATCGGCCTCGATGGCGACGTCGACGGCATGGTGCACATGTCGGACATCGCCTGGGGCATCTCGGGCGAGGACGCGCTGGCGCTTCATCGCAAGGGCGAAATGGTCAAGGCCATCGTGCTCGATGTCGATGTCGACAAGGAGCGCATCAGCCTCGGCATGAAGCAGCTCGAAAAGGGTGCGCCCTCGGCTGAAGGCGCCACCAGCGGCGGTTCGCTGCGCAAGAACCAGACCGTCACTGTCACCGTGCTCGAAGTGCGTGACGGCGGGCTGGAAGTGCAGGTTGGCGAAGACGGTGCGACCGGCTTCATCAAGCGCGCCGATCTTGGCCGTGACCGCGACGAACAGCGCCCCGACCGCTTCCAGGTCGGCAGCAAGATCGACGCGATGGTGATCGGTTTCGACCGTTCGAAGAAGCCGAACTTCTCGATCAAGGCACGTCAGATCTCGGAAGAGAAGGAAGCTGTCGCTCAGTTCGGTTCGTCGGATTCGGGCGCATCGCTCGGCGACATCTTGGGCGCCGCGCTCAAGAAGGGCCAGGACTAAGAATAGTGCGGACGCTCGCCCACAGCGGGTGAGCGTCCCCGGACAATATGAAAGGCCCGCCCGCTCAACCGAGCAGGCGGGCCTTTTCACATGCCGCGTGCGCGCGTAAGGTTACCCGCATGATCCATGTTCACCAGTTCCCGTGCCTTAGTGACAACTACGGCTACCTCATCCACGACACCGACAGCCATGAAACGGTTGCGATCGATACGCCCGATGCCAAGGCCTATCTGCTCGAAGCCGATATGAAGGGTTGGAAGATCACCCAGATCTGGAACACCCACTGGCATCCCGATCACGCCGGCGGCAATGCGGCGATCCAGGAGGCGACCGGCTGCACCATCACCGGCCCGGCTGAGGTCGCAGGCAAGTTCCCGGTCGACCGCATCATTGCGCACGGCGACACGGTGAAGTTGGGCAACGTCGAAGCGAAGGTGATCGACGTCTCGGGCCACACCAACGGCCACATCGCCTTCCATCTGCCCTCGGCGGGCATCGCCTTTGTTGGCGACTCGGTGTTTGCGCTCGGTTGTGGGCGGATGTTCGAAGGCCAGCCCCAGCAGTTCTGGGACAGCCTGAGCCGCATCAAGACGCTGCCACCCGAAACGCTGCTTTACTGCGCGCATGAATACACCGCGTCTAACGCTAAGTTCGCGCTTCACGCTGATCCCGAGAATGTCGCCTTGCAGGACTACGCCGCCGAGATCGCCGACAAGCGGGCCAAGGACAAGCCGACGGTGCCGACGACGCTCCGCCGCGAGCTAGCGACCAATCCGTTCCTGCGCGCCGACGATCCATCGATGATGGCGCGGTGGGGCGGCGAGGCTCCGCACGAGACCTTTGCGGCGCTGCGAGCGGCCAAGGACAATTTCTAGCCCCATGCAGGCCCTCAGGGTCGAGCGGCTGACGGACGATCTGTCCGGCGTGACGCTTGCCGAAATCCCGGCTCCTGTGCGTGCGCCGGGCGAGGTGCTGGTCCAGGTTCGTGCGGCCTCGCTCAACTATCCCGACCTGCTGATGACGCGCGGCGAATATCAGTTCAAGCCGGAGCCGCCCTTCACCTCGGGCCTCGAATTCGCTGGCGAGGTGCTGGAAGCTGACCCCGAGAGCGGCCTTACCCCGGGCGACAGGGTGATGGGCGGCAACAAGACCGGCGCCTTTGCTGAGCGCGCCTGCGTGCCGGCCGACAAGCTTTCGATGATGCCGCAAGGCATGGACTTCCCCACCGCCGCCGCAATGGGCGCGGCCTATTCGACCGCCTTTACCGGACTTGTCGAACTGGGCGGGTTACAGGAGGGCCAGTGGGTGCTGGTCCACGGCGCAAGCGGCGGGGTGGGCCTGGCCGCTTGCGACTTGGCTCGCGCAATGGGCGCCCGCGTCATCGCCACCACCGGCTCGCCTGACAAGGTCGGCCGGATTGCCGCCCTCGCCCGCCCTGATGCCGTGATCGTAGCCGAGGGTCGCTTCCGCGAAGCTGTGTCAGACCTCACCGGCGGCGCACTTGCCGACATCGTGTTCGATCCCGTGGGGGGCGATGTGTTCGACGAATCGACCCGCTGCGTCGCTTTTGGCGGCAAGCTGATGGTGGTCGGCTTCACCTCAGGCCGGATCGCCGACATTGCGACCAACATCCCGCTCATCAAGGGCTTCAGCGTCGTGGGCCTGCGCGCGGGAGAATACGCGCGCCGCTTCCCCGAGCGCGGCCGCGCGATCCAAAGCGCGATCATCCGGCTCGCCGAAGCCGGAGCGATCACCCCTGCGATCGATCGGACGCTGCTCCTCTCCCGCTGGCGCGAAGGCTTCGATGCGATGGCGCAGCGCGACTTGGTGGGCAAAGTGGTGTTCGTACCAGGGGCATAGGCCCACCTCTCAGTAGAGGTATTTATCCTCCCGCACGGTGAAGATCAGGTTGAACCCGCTGCCGGGCGCCTTGATCAGCTTGATCTTCTTGTCACCTTCGCGCCAGACCAGCATCAACCCCGTCGACGTCGTATCGAGCACCCCGCCATTGCCGTAGCCGATCACACTACCGAACGGGGCCGTATCCACCTCAGGCTTACCCCACTGCCCTTCGAACTGCGCCCGCAGCCTTGGGAAGCAATCAGCCGGGGCCAGCGATCCCATGAACGTCACCGTCACCAGCCCGGCCTTTCCACTCCGATAGCCGAACGGCGCCGGGCATCCGGGGATTACTTCGAGCTGCCGCTTGGGCAGGCTGTTCATGAATGCCTTAGCGTCAGCCTTGGGCGTTGCGGTGGTGAACTGTTCCCACAGCACGATGGGTTCACCCGCCGTGTCCTGCGCCGAAACTACGGCTCCCAGCATCAGCAACACGGGGAGACCGACGGAGGCGGTGCGGGTCATCATGTGTGTCAGGCTAGTGATCTGGCCTACGAGCAGTCAAGGGCGCTCAACTCTCACCCGCCACAACAGAAAAGGGCGGCCTCAATGGACCGCCCTCTGCTGGTACCGAGATTTCTGTTCGGGCTCAGAGCGAGGCGATCACCTCATCGGCGAGCTTCTTGTCCGCCGCGCCGTCATGACGCTCGGCAATCAGCCTGCGCGATGCAGCAGCCGCGGCCGTCACAGCCTTGGCCTTCACCTCGGCAATTGCAGCGCGCTCAGCAGCCGCGATCTTGTCTTCGGCCATCTTCTGGCGGCGAGCGACCATCACTTCGCTGTCGGCTTCCGCCTTGGCGAGGATCGCGTCAGCCTCTTCGCGCGCGCCAGCCAGCATCGCTTCGGCGTCCTTTTCGGCGCTGGCGATCTTGGCGGCGTATTCGGCCCGCAGCGCTTCGGCTTCGGCGCGCAGGGTCTTGGCTTCATCAAGCGCCGAGCGGATCGCCGCGATCTTGGCGTCGAGGCCGCCGGTGATGATGCCGGGGACCTTCTTCCAGATGAAGACCGCAATCAGCACGCTCATCGCCAGCGCAACCCACTGGTACGAATCGAGACCCAGCACGCCGGGTTCGGCATGACCTTCGGCCCCGCTGGCGAGCAGCATC
>DLGU01000003.1 GCA_002482865.1 Porphyrobacter sp. UBA7686 | reverse complement strand
GATGCGAGGAAGGGCGTGCTGCAACAGACGCGGCGGCATTCCTACCTCGTCCACCTGCTCGGCATCCGCCATGTGGTGCTGGCGGTGAACAAGATGGATCTGGTGGGCTATGATCAGGCGACGTTCGACGCGATCCTTGCTGACTACCGCGCCTTCGCCACCAGCATCGGCATTACCGATTTCACCGCGATCCCGATCTCGGGCTTCAAGGGCGACAATATCACCGCGCTGTCCGCCAATACCCCGTGGTATTCCGGGCCAGCACTGATCGAGCATCTCGAAACGGTGGAGGTCGATGCCGCCGCCGCACAAACCCAGCCGTTCCGGATGCCGGTGCAGTGGGTCAACCGCCCCAATCTCGACTTCCGCGGCTTTGCGGGCCAGATTGCCAGCGGTATTGTGCGTCCTGGCGATGCGGTGCGGATCGTGCCTTCGGGCAAGACCTCGACGGTCAAAACCATTGCCACATTTGACGGCGACCTCGATGAAGCCGTCGCCGGCCAGTCCGTCACCCTCACCCTCGCCGACGAGGTCGATTGCTCGCGCGGCGATCTGATCGCCGCCGCAGGCGATCCGCCGCAGGCCTCCGACCAGTTCTGCGCCACCTTCGTCTGGATGGACGAGGAAGCGTTGAAGCCCGGGCGCGGCTATTGGCTCAAGCTCGGCACGCAGATGGTCACCGCCACCGTGCAGCCGCCCAAATACGAGATCGACGTCAACAGCCTCGAACATCTCGCGGCCAAGACGCTGACGCTCAACGCCATCGGGGTCGCCGAATTCGCGACCGACCGGCCGATCGCCTTCGAGCCCTATGCCACCAACCGCCAGCTCGGCGGGTTCATCCTGATCGACAAGTTCACCAACGCCACGGTCGCCGCCGGGATGATCGAATTCAACCTGCGCCGCGCGGACAATGTCCACTGGCAGCCGGTTGCGATCACCCGCGACGATCACGCGGGCATGAAGAACCAGAAGCCCAAGGTGCTGTGGTTCACCGGCCTTTCGGGCAGCGGCAAATCGACCATCGCCAACGAGGTCGAAAAGCAGCTGTTCGTGATGAACCGCCATACCTTCCTGCTCGATGGCGATAATGTGCGCCACGGCCTAAACCGCGATCTCGGCTTTACCGAAGCCGACCGGATCGAGAACATCCGCCGCGTGGGCGAGGTCGCCAAGCTGATGGCGGATGCAGGGCTGATCGTGCTCACCGCCTTCATCTCCCCGTTCCGCGCCGAGCGGCAGATGGTGCGCGAGATGCTGCCCCCCGGCGAGTTCATCGAGATCTTTGTCGATACCCCGCTCTCCGTGGCCGAAGCGCGCGATGTGAAGGGCCTCTACAAGAAGGCGCGGTCTGGCCAGCTCAAGAACTTTACGGGGATCGACAGCCCCTATGAACCACCTGAGGCGCCGGAAATCCGGGTCAACACGGTGGACATGACGCCCGAGGAAGCCGCGCGATACATCATCCAGCAGATCCTGCCGCTCAAATGACGCTGACCGATCTTGATGATGCCGCGCTGGCGGCACGGCTGGCCTATGAAGCGGGGCAACTGGCTCTGGACGTGCGGGCCGGGTCGGGCCTGACCGGCAAGGCGCTGGGCGATGCGGGTGATGCTGCCGCCAATCGCTTGCTGTGCGATGCGATCCGCACGGCGCGGCCCGACGATGGCCTGCTCTCTGAGGAGGAAAAGGACGACACCCGGCGCTGTTCGCAAAGCCGGGTGTGGATCGTCGATCCGGTCGATGGCACCCGCGAATATGGCGAGGCGCGGGGCGATTGGGCGGTGCATGTCGCGCTGGCGGTGGACGGGGTGGCGAGCATCGGCGCTGTCGCGCTGCCCGACCTTAACGGCGGCGTGGTGCTACGCTCCGACCAACCGCAAGCCCTTCCGCCAATGGCCGCCCGGCCGCGTTTCCTCGTCAGCCGCAGCCGCCCCGCGCCCGAGGCCGAGGAAGTGGCCAAAGCGCTCGGCGGCGAGTTGGTGCCAATGGGCAGCGCCGGGGCCAAGGCGATGGCCGTGGTGCGGGGCGAGGCGGAGGTCTATCTCCACTCCGGCGGCCAGCACGAATGGGACAGCTGCGCACCCGTCGCCGTGGCGCTGGCCCACGGCCTCCACTGCTCGCGTATCGACGGCAGCCCGCTCGTCTACAACCAGCCTCTAACCTATATGCCTGATCTGCTGATCTGCCGCGCCGAATGGGCCGAACGGGTGCTCGTCGAAGTGGCGCGCATCGCTGGGAACCATTGACTGAGCCGCGACCAAGACGTCGCATGGTGAAAAACGCAGCAAGCCTAACGCGATTTTAAGGGCTTTGCGGGCAATGTTCCGGCTGAAAACCGGGACACGACCTCGCATGAATGCTCCTTTCGATGCCACAGCAGCGCTCGGGCGCAAGGCCCTCGCCCATCCCGCACCGGATCATCAGGTAGCGGTGATCGGCCTTGGCTATATCGGCCTGCCAACCGCCGCAGTGCTCGCCAGCTACGGCTGGAGCGTATGCGGCGTCGATGTCTCGCAGAAGGTGGTCGACACCGTCAATGCGGGCGGCGTGCACATTGAAGAGCGCGATCTCGACAAGCTGGTGCATGACGCGATCACCGCGCAGACGCTGGTGGCTTCGACGCAGGTGCCGACCGCCAGTTTCTACATGATCGCCGTGCCCACCCCGCTGGGGCCGGGCAATGCGCCCGACATCTCCTATGTCGAAGCGGCCGCCCGCGCGATTGCGCCGCGGATTTTGCCCGGTGCCTGCGTGATCGTTGAAAGCACCTCGCCCGTCGGCACGACCGAGCGCGTTGCGGCAATCATCGCCGAAGCCCGCCCCGATCTGGTCGTGCCGCGCGATGGCTGCGATGAGGAGGCCGACATTGCGCTGGCCTATTGCCCTGAGCGTGTCTTGCCCGGCCGGATCGTCAATGAGCTGGTGCATAATGACCGCGTGATCGGCGGCGTCACTCCGGCCTGCGCCGAACGCGCGGCGGTACTCTATACCAGCTTCGTGAAGGGCGATTGCCTCACCACCACCGCCCGCGTGGCCGAGACGGTCAAGCTGGTCGAAAACAGCTTCCGCGACGTCAACATCGCCTTTGCCAACGAACTCTCGATGATCGCCGATGTGATCGGAGTCGACGTGTGGGAAGTGATCCGCCTCGCCAACCGGCACCCGCGCGTCAATATCCTGCAACCCGGCCCCGGCGTGGGCGGGCACTGCATCGCGGTCGATCCGTGGTTTCTGGTCGCGGGTGCACCCGCCGCCGCTCGGCTGGTGCGCACCGCGCGCGAGGTCAATGACCACAAGGCAGTGCACACCGAAAGCAAGATCCGCGCGCTGCTCGATGCAGCGCCAAACGGCAAGGTCGCGCTTCTCGGCCTCGCCTTCAAGCCTGACATCGACGACTTCCGCGAAAGCCCGGCGCTCGAAATCGCGCAAGGCCTTTCCCACACGCATGGGAAGCGGATATTGGTGGTCGAGCCCTTCACCGACGAATTGCCACCAGCGTTCAGCGGATCGGGCGCAAGCCTCGTGACGCTTGACGCAGCGCTGCGGCAAGCGGAGATTGTGGTGGTGCTGGTCGATCACACCGCGTTTAAACACCTTTCGCCCGCTGATCTGGCCGGCAAGCTGGTGTTCGACACGCGCGGCATGCTGCGGCGGTGAGCGGCTTGGCGAGTGAAGCGCGCGGGAAACCCCGCATTCTCGTCACCTTCGGCACCCGGCCTGAAGCGATCAAGATGTTCCCGGTGGTCGCGGCCTTGCGCGAAACCGGGCGGTTCGATGTGCGGGTTGTCGTGACCGCGCAACATCGCGAGTTGCTCGATTCTGTGCTGGCGCTGGCCGATCTGGTTCCTGACGTCGATCTCGATCTGATGGAGCCCAATCAGTCGCTTGATGCGCTTAGTGCGCGGCTTATCACCCGGTTTGGTGCGGTCTTGGACGCGTGGCTGCCCGATCGTGTGCTGGTGCATGGCGACACATTGACGACGATGATGGCCTCACTGGCATGCTATTTTCGGCGCATTCCGGTCGGCCATGTCGAGGCCGGATTGCGCAGCGGCGACATCTATTCGCCTTGGCCCGAAGAGGTAAACCGCAAGGTGACTGGCGTGATCGCCGACCTGCATTTCGCTCCGACCGAGACGGCGGCAACGGCATTACGCACTGAAAACGTGAGTGAAAACAGCATCCACGTTACCGGCAACACCGTGATCGATGCGCTGCTTTATGCTCAGGCGAAGATCGCTGCCAACCCCGCTCTGGCGCCTGCGATCGCCCCGCTCAAGGCGCGGTTTGCGGGCAAGCGGATCATCGCAGTCACCGCCCACCGGCGCGAGAATTTCGGGGCCGGGATGGCGCAGATTGCACAAGGTTTACAGATGCTTGCGGCGCGCAACGATGTGGCGATCATCTACCCGCTGCACCCCAATCCCAACGTCGGCGGCGTGATGCAACCGGCGCTGGCGGGGCTCGACAATATCGCGCTTATCAACCCGCTGGATTACCTCGATTTTGTGGCGATGATGGCGGCGAGCGATATCGTGCTGACCGACTCTGGCGGGATCCAGGAAGAAGCCCCCAGCCTCGGCAAGCCAGTGCTGGTCATGCGCGACACGACCGAGCGGCCTGAGGGTGTCGCCGCTGGCACGGCAAAGCTGGTTGGCGCGGATGCTGCTGTCATCGTTGCCGAAACATCGCGCCTGCTGGATGATCCTGCGGCCTATGAAGCCATGTCCCTTGCGCACAATCCCTATGGCGACGGCACCGCCAGCCGCCAGATCGCCAACATTATTGCGGGCGCATTCGGCTAAGTTTTCGCGTCAGCAGCGGTCACGCGAGGCGACGAGGATGAGGCTCCGACGCAGCGCGATTGGCACTGCTCAAAGCGTGCGGATAATACCCGAGAAGTCGGTGCCCGCATTGTCCTTGGCAAAGGCCTCGTAGATCGCACGGGCGTGCTCGCCCAGCGCCACCGTTGCTCCTGCCCCCTGCGCCGCTTCCATGGCCAGCCGTAGGTCCTTCAGCATCAATCCCGCCGCGAACCCGCCCTGATAGTCGTTGTCAGCCGGAGTCACCGGGCCAACGCCGGGAACCGGGCAATAGGACGTCATCGACCAGTTCTGCCCGCTCGAAACGCTGGAGATGTCGTAGAAGGTCTGCGGGTCGAGCCCCAGCTTCTGCGCCATGGCAAAGGCTTCGCAGGTGCCGATCATGTGGATCGCGAGCAGCATGTTGTTGCAGATCTTGGCCGCTTGGCCCGTACCGGCAGCGCCTGCATGGATCACCGCCTTGCCCATCGCGGCAAGGATCGGCTGGGCGCGGGCGAAGGCCTCGTCGGAGCCACCGACCATAAAGGTAAGCGTCCCGCCATTGGCCGCCGCAATCCCGCCCGAGACCGGCGCATCGACCATCTGGTAGCCATGCGCCTCGGTCACATCGATCACCTCGCGCGCGGTGGCGACGTCGATGGTCGAGCAATCGAGCAGGATCGCGCCTTCAGGGGCGTGACCGATCACGTCGTCCCAATAGACCTGTTTCACGATTGCCCCGTTGGGCAGCATCGAGACGACCGCCTCGGCGCCGGCGCAGGCTTCCTTGGCGGTCGGGAAGGTTGAGCACCCGGCCTCGCGCGCGGCGGCAAGCGCAGGCTCGCTGAGGTCGAAGGCGCGGACTTCATGCCCGGCCTTGACGAGGTTCGCGGCCATCCCGCCGCCCATATTGCCGAGGCCGATAAAGGCGATTTTCATTTGGGTTTCCTCTCCCGAATTCTGTCATGGCTCCGTTCGTGTGGAGCGAAGTCGAGACACCTGCATACGGGCCTCTCGACTACGCTCGAGGCGAACGGGGAATAAGGCTCAACGCCCCTTCCACTGCCCTTCGCGCTTTTCGATAAATGCGGCCATGCCCTCGGCCTTGTCCTCAGACGCGGTGAGGATCTGGAAGATGCGGCGCTCGACAATCAGGCCCTGATCGAGCGTCATCTCGAACGCTGAGTTCACCATTTCCTTATTGGCAATCACCGCCATCGGCGGCATTCCGGCGATCGTCGCGGCAGTCTTGAGCGTTTCGGCGATGAGCTCTTCATGCGGCACGACGCGGGCTACAAGGTTGCTGCGCTCAGCCTCTTCGGCATTCATCATCCGGCCGGTGAGGCACATCTCCATCGACTTCGACTTGCCGATCGCGCGGGTCAGGCGCTGCGATCCGCCCATGCCGGGAGCCACGCCCAGCTTGATTTCGGGCTGTCCGAAGCGCGCCTTGTCACTAGCGATGATGAAGTCCGCCATCATCGCCAACTCGCACCCGCCGCCTAGCGCAAAGCCATTGACGGCCGCGATCCATGGCTTGCGGGTCTTCTTGACGATCTCCGCCGTCCAGGGGCTGAAAAAGTCGTCGAGGAAGAAATCGGCGGCCGCCTTGTCGCTCATTTCCTTGATGTCGGCCCCGGCGGCGAAAGCCTTGTCGCCGCTGCCGGTGAGGATCGCGCACAGCTGCGTGCTATCGGCCTGATAGGCGGCAAAGGCGTGGATCAGCTCTTCGAGAACCTTGGAGTTGAGCGCGTTCAGGGCCTGCGGGCGATTGATAGTCAGCAGCGTGACGCCCTTGGTCCCGCGCGCATCAGCTTCGGCGGTGATGGTTTCGTAGGTCATGTCTCTCCTCGTCGCCCCTGCGACGGCAGGGGTCTATCTGACGTTGCGGCTTTGCCCGGCAGCCTAGCGGGATTCCCGCAGCCACGGGAATGACGGATTAGTTAGGGAGCGGCACCCACTCCTCGCCTTCGGGCAGGGGCGCGAAGATTACGTCGAGCAGCTCCTCCGTCACGCCTTCAGGAGTCGCCGGGTCCCATTTGGGATCATTGGTCTTGTCGACGATCACCGCGCGCACGCCCTCGGCGAAATCCGGGCGGGTCAGCACGCGGCTGGCGATGCGGTATTCCATGCGCATATTGTCGGCAAAGTCGGTGAGGGCCGCGCTTGTCGACAACTGGCGCAGTGCGACCTTGCAGGTCTGCGGGCTCTTGGTGCCGAGCGTGTCGCGCTCCTTGATCGCCCAGTCGTCACCTGCATCGGCAGCGGCTTCGAGGCTGGCGAGGATGTCCTCGTAGGAATCGGACGCAAAATGCTTGGCGATCTTGTCGGCGTTCGCCTCGATCCGCGCCTTGGGCGGGGTGCCGACCGGCTCGCTGAGAATGCCCGAAATCCGGTCGGGATGATCGTGAATGCGCGCCTTCAAGTCCTCAACCATGTTGTGCGGGACATAATGCGTGGCAAGCCCGGTCCACAGGCACTCCGCCCCATCGAGCCGCGCGCCGGTCAGCGCGAGGAACTGGCCCAACCTGCGGCCCAGCCGCGACAGATACCAGCCGCCGCCCACGTCAGGGAACAGCCCGATCCCGGTTTCGGGCATGGCAAACCGGGTGTTCTCGGTCGCGACGCGGTACTTCGCGGGCTGCGAAATGCCCACGCCGCCGCCCATCGTGATGCCGTCCATGAAGGCGACGATGGGCTTGCCATAGGTGAACATCTGGTGATTGAGCTGGTACTCGTCGTGGAAGAACTGCCGCCCCGATGCGCCGCCATCATTCAGGGCCGAATTGCGCAGGAAGGCGATATCGCCCCCCGCACAGAAACCGCGCCCCTCGGCATGATCCAGGATCACCGCCTTGATGCTGTCGTCGCCGGCCCACGCCGTCAGCGCCGCGCTCATTGCGTGGCACATCTCCAGCGTGAGCGCATGAAGCGCCTTGGGACGATTGAGGCTGATATGGCCGATGGGGCCATTGGTGCGGATGAGAACGTCTTCGGTCATTGCCCCGGTACTTTCGGTTCGATCAGGTCCCAGCGATTGCCAAATGGATCGCTGAAGACCGCAACTGTGCCATAGGCTTCGTGGCGCGGTTGCTCGGAAAACTGCACCCCTGCATCGATAAGCCGTGCATGGGTACCTGCAAAATCATCGGTGTGCGCAAAGAAGCCGACTCGCCCGCCGGTCTGATTGCCGATGGCAGCGGCTTGCTTGTCGTTCGCCGCCTTTGCAATCAGCAACCGCCCACCTTCGGCTCCGCCAACCACGACCCAGCGCTTGCCTGCGCCCATATCGCTGTCCTCGATCAGGTCAAAGCCCAGCGCGTCGACACAGAACGCGATCCCTGCGTCGTAATCGGGCACCACCAATGTCGTTAGGGCAAGACGCACGGCGCTCACTGGCGCAGCAAGTCCCGGCCCACCACCATCCGCATGATCTGGTTGGTGCCTTCAAGGATCGAATGGACGCGCAGGTCACGCCAGAAGCGCTCGATCGGGTAGTCCTGCAAGTAGCCATAACCGCCAAACAATTGCAGCGCGCGGTCGACCACGGACGAGCCATTATCGGTCGCCAGCCGCTTGGCCATTGCCGAAAAGCGCGTCTTGTCGGGCGCGTTGTCGGTCACCTTGGCTGCCGCCAGATACAGCAGCGCGCGGGCAGCCTCCAGATCGGTGGCCATGTCGGCGAGCATGAACTGGGTGTTCTGGAACTCGGCCACGGCCTGCCCGAACTGCTTGCGATCCTTGGTGTATTGGATCGCTTCGTCCAGACACCGCTGCGCCCCGCCGAGCGAGCAGGCGCCGATGTTCAACCGCCCGCCGTCCAGCCCCATCATCGCGATGCGGAAGCCTTCACCTTCACCGCCGACGAGGTTTTCGACGGGAACGCGCACATCTTCGAGGACCAGCTGCGCGGTCGGTTGCGAATGCCAGCCGAGCTTCTTCTCCTGCGCGCCGAAGCTGACGCCGGGCATGTCCTTTTCGATCACCACGCAGGAAATGCCCTTGGGCCCATCCTCGCCGGTGCGCACCATTACCACGTAAATCTCGTTCGCTCCCGCGCCCGAGATGAACTGCTTGGTGCCGTTGAGGACGAAGTGATCGCCATCGCGGCGTGCGGTGGTGCGCAGTGCCGAAGCGTCCGATCCGCTCGACGGTTCGGTCAGGCAGTAGCTGGCGATCTTGTCCATGGTGACGAGATCGGGGAGATACTTCGCCTTCACCGCCTCGCCGCCGAAGCGGTCGATCATCCAAGCGGCCATATTGTGGATCGAGATAAACGCGCTGGTGGACGGACAGCCATAGGCCATCGCTTCCATGATCAACGCCGCCTCCAAGCGCCCCAGCCCGATCCCGCCTGACTGTTCGGAGACATAGATCGCGCCAAAGCCGAGTTCGGCGCTGCGCTGGATCGTCTCGCGCGGGAAGATGTGTTTTTCGTCCCATTCGGCCGCGTGGGGCGTGATCTGATCGGCGGTGAACCGCTGCGCAACCTCGCGGATGGCAAGCTGGTCTTCGGTGAGTTGAAACTGTCCGTGCATGGCAGGTGCTCTAGCCGCCTTGTTCGCCCTCGAAAAGAGTGGCGCGGGATCACGGCTTGCGGAAATTTGTTAGTGTGGCGGGTCTGTGCCAAATCCGGATCAGTGAACGGGGCGTATCTATCGGAATGATAACCACAACTACGACCCTGATCTTTGTTTACAACGCCAAGAGCGGACTGATTTCGGCGTTCGGCGACATGGTGCACAAAATCGTTTCGCCAGCGACCTACCCCTGCTCCTTGTGCGCGCTGACCTATGGCGCGGTCTCGATGCGGGCCGAGTGGCGGCGGTTCCTTGACGGGACCGGGCTGCCGACACGGTTCCTCTACCGCGACGAGTTTCGCCGCCAGCCTGACGTGGGTGATCTCGCCTTGCCGGTGATTCTGCTGGGCGGGCAAGCGCCGGTGCCGGAGGTGCTGGTCAGCGCAGCGGAGCTTAATGCCCTGCCCGACCTTCCGGCCCTGATCGCCTTGGTAGAAGCACGGCTGGCGGCGGCTATGGGCTGATGGCCTAGGCCTCGCGGAGGCGGCACAAGTCGGCCTTCCCAGCCTCGCCCGCAGCCGCAAAGCGTGCCGCATCGGGAGCAAGGCGGCGGATAAGGATGACGCCTTTGGTAGTCGGACTGACGATGGCGCCGGGCTGGGCTGCACTGCCCGGCGGCAGCAGTCGCACGCTCACCGCCTTGCCCGTCCCGCGCAGGGTGGCGAAATTGTCGGTCTGCCCGTCAAAGAAAGCGAGCGACTGGTAATCCGGCCATGCCCCCATCCGGAGGTCGAGCACGGTGCCAAGCTTGCTCAGATCATAGCGGCAGAGCGCGTAATAGAGATCGGGCGAGGAACGCACGATGCTCTGCGTCTGCGGCGTAACCCGCTCGGGCGTGGTGAAACGGTGGAGCGCAACACCGCGCTGCGCCAGCGCGTCCATTGCACGGTTCATGATGACACCGGGGGTGAGATAAAGCGTCAGCACATGGGCGGCGGCAGTGCACAGTGCCAGCGCCAGCAACGGACCAAGCCAGCGCCTCATGATGCGCCCTCGCAAGACAGCCGCGCGATTCGGGGCGCATCGAGCGTTCCGTTCGGGTCAGTCAGCAGCGCGGCATTGGGCATGTAGAGCCGCAAGGTCAGATCGAAGGTCCCTGCACCGCGGCTCGAAACCCAGTGCGCAGCGCGCTCGGGCCGCCGCGCCGCAATCACCGCCTCCCACCTCCCAGCGCCCGCCCGGCTGGCATCAATGCTCAGAGCGCCGTCCGTGTTGGCCGGCAGCATGCTCGCCGAATCATAGAGCGTGACCGACCACCACCCGGCTGGCATCGTCCCGCCCGACAGACGATAGGCGCAGGCCTCACGCAGCGGCTCGCCCGCATCATCCAGCGCACGGGTGAGATAGACCGCTTCGGTCTTGGCTAGCGCGAGCAGCCCATGCCGGGCGACCCGTGCGCGGGTGTAGGGGTCGGCGGTCTTCGATCCGATCGCAAAATCGCTGCGCCAGCCGTCCACATCGACATCGCCGAAAGCCAGACTGCGCCCCGCAGGCCACAACCCCGCCATCCACAGCGCGCTGCCGAGGCCGAGCGCACAGCCTGCGACAATCGCGGCGAGATAGGCGGACAGGCGGCGCATCAACCGTGGATGACGGCCTCAGCCTCAATCTCGATTTTCCATTCCGGACGGCACAGCCACGCCACTCCGGCCATGGTCGCCGCCGGACGGGCAGCGCCGAAGAACTGCGCATGAACCGCGCCCACCGCATCCTGATCGGCTGGATCGGTCAGCAGCATCCGGGTGCGCACCACGTCAGCCGCGCTGCCGCCTAACTCCTCGATCGCAGCGACAATGATCGCACAAACCCGCGTCGCCTGCGCGGCAGCATCGCCCGGAGTAGTGGAGCCATCCGGTTCAACCGGTCCGGTGCCCGCGACGATGATGCGATTGCCCTCACGCACCGCGCGGGCGAACCCGAAGATCGCCTCGTAAGGCGAGCCTGACGTCACCCTGTGCCGGGCCGCAGTGTCACCCGTCATCCGCAGGTGATCTCGACGATTTTCATTTGCGCATCATACCGCGCATTCACCCGATCCTCGCGGTAATCCATCGTCCAGGCCGCGTTGGGTGGGCCCCAGCGCAAGGTCCGCGCGCCGCTGTCCTTGAGGATCGCCTCCCCGGTAGATTGCGATGCGTTGCGGCCGACATGGGACTGCGCCGCTGCGGCATTGCACACCATCGGTGCGGGCGGCGGCGGCACGGGCTCGGCCCCGTCAGGTGCCGAATCGCTGATGTTCACCACGCAGCCCGACAGCGCGAGCGCCGCGATCCCCAATATAGCCTGCTTCATTACGTCCTCCCTTGGATGCAAGGCGTGCATATCAGGCGGCGGACAGCGATTGAAGCACTGACAGGCTCCAGCGCGCATATCGCGGCGCGAAGGAGCGTCAGTCCTTGTGCTTTTCCAGCTCGTCGCCGGTCACGCTCACCACATGGAGCAGGTTGGTCGCCCCGGGCATCCCGAACGGCACCCCGGCGAGCACGATCAGCTTGGCCCCCGCGCTGGCAAACTTGTGGCGCAGCGCCATGCGCTTGCCCTTGCCGATCATCTCTTCGAAGCTGCCGATATCCTTGGTCGCCACCGCGTGCGCGCCCCACAGCAACGCCATGCGGCGTGCGGTGCGGATCGAGGGGGTGAGCACCAGCACCGGCGTCGCCGGACGCTCGCGCGCCACCCGGCGGGCAGTAGAACCGCTGGTGGTGAACACGGTGATCGCGCTGATCGGCACGGTATCGGCGATGGTCATGCAGGCATGGGCCAGCGCGTCGGAGGTGGTCGCATCGGGCGGCGTATCGAGGAAGCGTACCCGCGCCTTGTAGCCTTCGTCCCGCTCCACCTGCACCGCAATGCGGTCCATCATCGCCACCGATTCTTCCGGCCATGCACCCGCCGCGCTTTCGGCCGAGAGCATTACCGCATCCGCCCCGTCATAGACCGCGTTGGCGACGTCAGAGACTTCGGCGCGGGTCGGGGTCGGGGCTTCGATCATCGATTCGAGCATCTGCGTCGCCACAATCACCGGCTTGCCCGCCCGGCGGGCCGCATTGACGATGCGCTTCTGGAGCGGCGGCACTTCGTAGGGTTCAAGCTCCACACCCAGATCGCCGCGCGCGACCAT
>DLGU01000075.1:11717-13133 GCA_002482865.1 Porphyrobacter sp. UBA7686 | reverse complement strand
GACGGCGGGCGGTTCGACGAGGCGGGCCGCCTGTGGCTGCTGGGCCGCACGCAAGGTCGCATCGAAGGCCTGTGGCCCTTCGCTATCGAGGTCGCGGCGCGAAGCTGGCCGGGGGTGCGGCGCGCGGCGCTCTGCCCGCTGGATGGCAAGGCCTGCCTCGCTATCGAGGGCGATACCGCTCGCCTTGCCCATTGGCAGTCGGCGGCCGCCGCGCTCGGCGTCGCCACAGTCGTCGCGGTCAAATCCATCCCGCTCGACCGGCGGCATCGCTCAAAGGTGGATTACGCCCGTCTCGCTGAAGTCGTCAGAGCGAGCGCACCCTAATCCTCCAGCCAGTGCCGCCACGCGAACCAGCCCATCACCAGCGCCCCAATGGCTCCGCAAAACGCCACCACGCCCCAGAATGCCCACGGGTGGCCAGCATAGGGAATTCCTTCGACATTCATCCCGAGCAGTCCGGTCACGAAGGTCAGCGGCAGGAAAATGAACGCCGTCACCGCGATCCCCAGAGAGCGCTGGTCGATCTTTTCGGCGCGCAGATCGGTCAGCTGTTCGTGGAGCAGCGCGGCGCGTTCGCGCACGGCTTCGAGTTCTTCGGCCATGCGCGCGAAGCGGTCTGCCGCCTCGCGCAGGTGCATCCGGTCATCCTTGCTGATCCAGTCGAATTCAAGCTGCGCCATCTGGCCCAGCGCATCGCGGTCGGGCGCGACGAACCGCCGCAGCACGATCGCCTGGCTGCGGATATAGGCGATCTTGCGGCGCAGCGCGTAGATGTCGCCGCCGTCCAGCATCCCCTCGCAATCATCAAGGCTGTCGCCCAAGTCGGCAACCTGCGGATCAAGCTGGACCGAGATCGCCTGGGCCAGCGCGGAGACAAAATCGCCCCCATCGGTGATCCGCCCAGCGCGCACCGCAGCCTCGACCTTGGCGAGCGCGGCCATGCGGTGGCGGCTGACGGATGTGACCCGCGCGCCTTCGACCCATACCCGGATCGAGACCAGCCCGTCAGAATCCTGCATCGTGTCCGCCGCCGTGCCGCGCAGGTTGATGAGCGCCGCGTCGTCCACTTCATCACAGCGGGGGCGGGTTTCGCTCGCCACCAGCGCGTTGGCGGCCATCGCCGGGACATAGTCCGGCAGGTCCATGCTTTCGCCGTGACCCACGCCCTCGGCATGAAGCCAGACAAAGCCCGGCCCTGCGAACTGCGCCACCTCGCCCGGCCCGATGTCGGTGACGGTGCCATCGCGCACCAGAAGCGCTTGCACAGTGAGCGGGCGGGTTGTTGCGTCCATCGCCGCCCCTGTTAGCCCCGCCGCCGCGCTGGCGGCAAGCGGGGGCCTTCAAGATATGGGCTCAGAAATATTTGGCGCTGGCGATCTCGGCCCCTTGGGCGAGCGCGGCGAGCTTGGCCCAGAC
>DLGU01000075.1:535-11696 GCA_002482865.1 Porphyrobacter sp. UBA7686 | reverse complement strand
TCGGGGTCGAGCGCATTGCTGCCCGCGTGGACCGAGAAGCCGCAATCGACCCCCGCCATCACCCGCTCCGCGCCGAGCAGATCGGCATAGCGGCCGATGCGCTGGGCGATCAGATCCGGGTGCTCGATATAGGGCGATTGCGGTTCGACCATGCCGGGGCACAGGACCTTGCCATCGGGCAGTCTGTGCTCCGCAAAGAAGGCGAATTCATGCGCGTGGCGCGGGTTGGCGCCTTCGATCAGCACGGTCTGCGGCTTGGCGGTCCAGACGATATCGGCAATCTCGCCCAGCGCCACGTCGCAGTGATGCGGGCCGGGGTAGTTGCCCCAGCACAGGTGCATCCGCAGCTGCTCGGCCGGGATATTCTGCACCGCATGGTTCAGCGCGGCGATGTTCATGCCGATGCGCTTGCGGAAGTCTTCAAGGGAGAGGTGGGTGAATTGCACATGGCGGCCCATCGCAAGGTCGGGGCAATCGACTTGCAGGGTGATCCCGGCCGCCGCGATGGTCTCGTATTCGTGGCGCAGCCCTTCGGCGAGGGCGAAGACGTACTCCTCGTCGCTGGCGTAGAACTGGTTGGGGAAGAACAGCGCGGTGACGCCGGGGCTGGCGGCGGACATGAAGGTGGCGTGGCCATTGGCGAGGCGGACGAGGCGCTCGGCATCGATGCGCGGGGCTTCCATGTCGATCACGGTGATAGGCGCGGTGCAGGCAGGCGCAGAACGCTTGGCACGGCCCTTGTTGCCGAACACCTGCGCCTTGGCGCCGGGGAAGGCTTCGAGATCGGCGAATTCGTACTGCCCCGCCTCACCGCCGAAGCCTGACAAGCGGTGCTTGATATAGGTGGCGTAGCTCGGCTTGGACTGCTCGCCATCATTGACGATGCTGACCCCGGCTTCGATCTGGCGCTTGATGACATAGGCCGTGGCCTCTTCCACAGCCGCATCGAAATCGGCTTCGGACACGGGCTCCCCGCCCTCACGCTTGAACACCAGATCGAGCAGAGCTTCAGGGCGCGGCAGGCTGCCGACATGGGTGGTGAGGAAACGCTTGGTCATGCGGGGGCCTTTGGCGTGAGGAACTGGGCGATGGCGGCATTGAAGGCCGCCGGGTTGTCAGCATTGGCGAGGTGGCCTGCCTGCGGGATTTCCATATGCCGCGCGCGCGGCGCAACCGCGCCGAGCACCCGCGCACATTCGCGCCGCCACAGGGTGTCATACACGCCGGTCAGGCTGAGCACCGGCATCGCCAGCATGGCGAGCGCCTCACGCGGGAAGCCGGGCGTCTGGCTCGGCGTCAGGAGATCGCGGCCATCGTAATCGGCGAGGATTTCGAACATCAGCGCGCGGGCGGCGGGCGAATGGGTCTGCATCAGCGGATGGCGCGACCATTCGGCCCGCAAACGCTCCAGATCGCCAACAGCGGCCAGCGCGCGGAAGCGGTCAAGGTCGATCACCTCCTCACGCGGTACCAGAGCGGGCAGCGGCGCGCCGGACACCACCAGCCCCGTCAGCCGCGAGCCGTACCGCCGCGCCACATCCAGCGCGACCACCGCGCCGCGCGACAGGCCGACCAGCGCGAACCGCTCGAACCCGAGGAAGTCGGCAATGGCGATAACGTCTTCGGCCTCGCGCATCAGATCGGGCGGCGCGGTGGCGCGCCCGCAGCCACGCCGATCCGGCATGACGAGGAAGAAATCGCCCGCCAGCCCTGCCACCTGCGGCGTCCACATCCGGTGATCAAGCGTCCAGCCGTGGAGCAGGATGACGGGCGCGCCCTCGCCTGCCATGCAGATCGGCAGGGTGCCGCCCGCGACGGCAACCTCGCCGTAGCTCACCGGATCATCAGCCACGTTGTTCGCCTTGGGGGCAGCCATGCTCACATGCGCCCCCACGGCCAAGCAATCAGGCGGCTTCTTCGGCGCGGAACGGGTTGTTGTTGTGGTGCTGCCCGCCGAGCCAGCGCTTCAGTTCGGCATGGGCCGACGCGCGGCGATCGGCATCGAGCGGGGCTGCGCGCGGATCATCATAGGTGAACTCGATGATCATGCCGTTGGGATCGGTGACATAGAGCGAGCGGCAATAGCCATGCTCCAGCACATAGGTCTGCGGCTCGACAATCCCGGCGGCGGCGATGCGCTTCTGCAATTCGGCCTGCCCATCGGCATCGACCTGCAAAGCGATGTGGATGAACGGGCTCGACGGCATTTCGGGGCCGAACTCGGCCTGATCGCCGGGATCAGCGAACTGGAAGAAGGCCAGCGCGCTGCCATCGGCGAGTTCGAAGAACACGTGGCAATAGACGCGCTCCTTGCCGAACAGCTCGTCCTTTTCGCAATAGGTCGCCATCAGCGGGAAGCCGAGAATGTCTTCGTAGAAGGCGCGGGTGGCCTCCAGGTCTTTGGTCACGTAGGCAGTGTGGTGCAGGCGATTGGCCAGAATTTTCGTCATCGTGCTCACTCCATCATTCCCAAATTCGTTCAGGCGGCCAGCTTGCCCGCGATGGTGGCGACATGGGCGCCCTGGAAGCGGGCCCCGGCCAGCTCGTTGGCGCTCGGCATCCGGCTCCCGTCGTTACCAGCCAGCGTGGATGCGCCATAGGGGGTGCCGCCGCTGATTTCCCCCATCTCGGCATTGCCTTCGAAGGTGTAGGGCAGGCCAACGATCACCATGCCATGATGCAGCAGCGTGGTGTGGAACGAGGTGATGGTCGTCTCCTGCCCGCCGTGCTGGCTGGCGGTGGAGACGAACACGCTCCCCACCTTGCCGACCAGCGCCTTGCTGAACCACAGCCCGCCCGTCTGATCGAGGAAGTTGCGCATCTGCGCGGCCATGTTGCCAAAGCGGGTGGGGGTGCCGAAGATGATTGCGTCATAGTCGGCCAGCTCGTTCGGGTCGGCAAGGGGGGCCGCCTGATCGAGCTTGATCCCCGCACCCTTGGCGACCTCATCGGGCACCAATTCGGGAACACGCTTCACGAACACCTCGGTGCCGGGAACGCTGGCAGCGCCTTCGGCAGCCGCAGCGGCCATCGCCTCGATATGGCCATAGCTCGAATAGTAGAGCACCAGCACCTTGGTCATGGTCGCGTTTCCTTTAGAATTTGTAGCCGACTTCAAAGCCGTAGCGCGCCGGACGGGCGCGGAACACGAAGCCGCCGGGCGAGAATTCGGCGTTGTAGGTCTCGTCGAACAGGTTCTGCGCGAAGGCGGTGAGCGAGACGCCATTGGCCAGCGTCACGCCCGCGCGCGCGTCAACAATATCGACCGGCTGGCGCACCGTGGTGTTGAACGGCTCCCACCAGGTCTTGCCCGTCCGGCGGTAATCGATCCGCACCAGCGCATCGACGGTGTCGCTGATCGCACCGGCATATTGCGCGCCGAGGTTGAGCGTATAGTTCGAGATTTGCGGCGCCTTGTTGCCGATCACGCTCGCGTCGGGGAAGTCCTTGATCTCGCTATCGGTCACGCCAATCGCGGCGTTGATGTCGAAATCGGGCAGGATTTCCGCGGTCGCTTCCAGCTCGAAGCCGTTGAGGCGGGTCTCGGGAATGTTGCCGAGGTTCTGGGTTGAGGATTGGGCGAGGAAGACGAAGAAGTACGAGTTCTTCGACAGCGTGGTGTAGGCCGCGCCTGCCAGACGGACGGGGCCGAGCTGCGCCTTGGCGCCAATCTCGAAGGTATCGGCGGTTTCCGCGCGGAAGATGTCGCCCACGCCGACGATTGCGGCGGCGGAAGCTTCCGCGCCGACACCGGTTTGGTTGAACCCGCCTGAACGGAAGCCCCGGCTGTAACCGCCATAGATGGTCAGGTCAGGGGTCGGCTCATAGGTCAGGGTCAGTTTGGGCTGCCAATCGTCGAAGATCGCGGTGCGGACCTCGCCGCTCTGCGCCTGCGGCACGCCGGGCACCACGGGCAGGAAGCCCTGCGGGGTCAGCGTGGTCTGGCGGCGCTTGTCACGGTCATACCGCAGCGATGCATCGACGCGGAACTGATCGGAGAATTCATAGCCCGCATTGGCGAACAGCGCCCAGGCGAAGTTCTCCTGACCATCGGCCAGATAGGAGAATTGCGGGTTGAGCGGATTGGTCGAAGGCGAGCGGAACACCGGGAACACCCCGTTGTTCGTATCGATCATGTTGCCGGTCGAAATGAAGCGCGTGGTATCGATCAGGTAGCCACCGGCCATCCAGTTGAAGGCGCGGCCATCCTCGGGCGAGGCGAGACGCACTTCCTGGCTGAAGGCCTTCACGTTGAGATACTGGCTCTGGTTGAGGTCAAACCCCTGACCGGGCCCGATGATGGCTTCGAACAGGTTGAAGAAGAAGCTGTCCGGGATCGGCAGGAAGTCGAAGGCGTCGCCAGTCAGCACTTCCTTGACCGTGTCGTAGGACGAGATGGAGGTGAACACCGCGTTGTCACCGGCGTATTCGATCTTCAGCGCCGCATTGTAGATATCGCGGTCGTTCTGGCCGGGGTTGTTCACCCGCACCGGCGCAACCGTGTTCACGTCATTGACGATGTTGTAATAGAGCCCCTGCGTGCGGAGCTGGTTCATCGACCCGCGCAGATCGAAGGTCAGCTTGTCGGTCGCTTCGATCAGCAGATTGGCGCGCAGGCTGAAATCCTCGACCGGATCGGCTTCATCATTGAGGAAGGTGTTCTCGATGAAACCGTCGGTGTTGTAGTACGAACCAGCCACGCGGAACTTGACGTTCTCGGCCAGCGGCCCGCTGATCCCGCCGCGCAGGAAATAGCCGAAGCCATTGTCGACGCCCGCGGTGATATTGCCCGCAAATTCGTCGGTCGGCGCCTTGGTGGTAATGATGATCGCGCCGCCGATGGCGTTACGACCATAGAGGCCCCCTTGCGGGCCCTTGAGCACTTCGATCTGCTCGATATCGAACAGATCCTGGTTGAATTGCGCGGGGTTTACTTGCTGCACCCCGTCAACAATCACTGCGACCGAAGGCTCGGAATTGCGGTTCTGGGTGATCCCGCGAATGATGACGAAGGCGTTGCCCGCGTTCTGGGTTTCGACCAGCGTAACGTTGGGGGTCAGCGCGATGAAGTCGGCCGGACGCTCGATCCCGGCATTGCTGATCGCCTGCGAATCGAACGCGGTGACGGCAGCTGGAGTATCCTGAAGCGTTTCGCTGCGGCGCAGGCCGGTGACGACGATGCCCTGATCGTCGATCGCCTCTTCAGTGGGAGCGGCCTCCTGCGCGGCAAGTGGCATCGCAGCCAGCGCGGCGGCCGTCAGAGCAGTGGTGCTGATAAGCCTGCGCGTGGCGCGGCCGATGCCCGAAGTCGTCATATCTCTCTCCCCTGTGCGCGCGTCATCGCGTCGCTCTATTGGCGATCCCTCCCTTAAAGTGAGTTATGAAATTCGCAATGCGAAGTCAACTTCGATATGCGAAAATAGACGAATGTGTGGCAGCAGGGCCACGGCCAGGCTCGCACGCGCCGTTTCGCCCCATGCGGTCGGCATGTGGTCCGAAGGTTATCGGCGGGTTATGCGCGGGTTATGCGGGGGTTATCGGCGGCTCATTGCGGGGGCGTCAGCACACGCATGGCGGGCGGATAACTGACCATGGATGAGATCACCGCTCCCCGAACCGTCATCCCAGCGAAAGCTGGGACCTAGGGCGGCAAGCGCAGCACTATAAGGCCCTAGGCCCCAGCTTTCGCTGGGGTGACGAAAAAAGTGAAACCTCATGTTCCCGGCCTGAGCCGAGGCAGGTATCAAGGCCGCAAGCTGGCCTCCAGTGCCGGCCAGCGCTTGAGCGAGGCCTCAATCTCCCCCGCCGCCGCGCGCAGCAACGGCAGGCGGGTGCGGACCAATTCGTCCTGCGAGATGCGGGTGGTGGAGGTGGAGCAGTTGATCGCGGCGATGACCCGCTTGTCGCGCCCGAAGATCGGCACAGCGACCGAGACGATGCCGTAATCCAGCTCGTCCAGCGCCGAATCATAACCGCGCTGCGTGATCAGATTGAGCCGTTCGGCGAGAGCTGTGCCGTCGGTGACAGTGCGTTCGGTAAAGCGCTGGAACGGGGCGCCTGCCATCAACGCCCCCCGCTCGCCTTCGGGCAGATAGGCGGCGAGCGCCTTGCCCAGCGAAGTTGCGTGGAACGGAAAGCGCGTGCCCACCCCTGCCGCGACCCGGAACCGCCGGTCGGTCGAGACGTGCGCCACATACAGGATCTCCGCGCCCGACAGCACGGCAAGGCTGGCGCTGTCGCCGGTCTGATCGCGCAGCCCTTGCAGCGGCGGCAGCACCACCTGTTCGATCTGCATCGAGGCAAGAAACGCCGAACCGATCGTCAGCACCGCCGGGCGCAGCAGGAACTTGCGCTCGTGCTGACCGACATAGCCCAGCTCCACCAGCGTGATCAGGCACCGCCGCGCCACGGCCGGGGGCAGCGCCGTCTTGGCCGCCACCTCGGACAGCGTCATCTCAGGGTGGTCCTCGTCAAACGCCTTGAGAACGCGCAGGCCGCGCTCCAGCGTCGAGAGAAATTCCGGGTCTTTCCCCCCGGCAACCTTGTCTGCGGGTTCAGCCCCTGCGGATCCCATGCACTGGCCTTTCGATGGAGCGGCGAACAGCCGCGTCGTCGGCTCCCAATAGGGGCGGCGCGGTGACGCTGTCCATCCGCTCGCCATCGAAACTGAGCGGGAAACGGATCGTGCGGAAGGCGCCCTTCGGCCCGTTGGGGTCACTGACTTCGATGCCGAGCACCTTGGCCTGCTCGGTCGCCAGCACTTCGGCGCTGTCGTAAACGGGCGAATTGGGAACTTCGCGGCGGGTCAGCTCAGCGGTCCAGTGATCGCGGGTCTGCTTCGCGAAGATCGGGGCGAGGAAGGCGACCACATCTTCGTAATGCGCAATCCGCGCATCGCGGCTTTCGAAGGCGGGGAGGCTCAGCATATCGGGCTGGTCCACGGCGAGCGCGAGATTCTCCCAGAACTTTGGCGGGGACGACATGTGCAGCGCCAGCCACTTGCCGTCGGCGCACTGGAAGACGTAGCTCTGCGAGACGTGCGGGCGGCTGTAAGGCCCCATGACCTGATCGGCGGAGAGCAGGTGGGTGAAATCGTCGAGGTTGAAGTGGCACATCGCCTCGAACATCGAGGTTTCAACCACCCGGCCCTTGCCGGTCAGGTGCCGCTCGTTGAGGGCGGCGAGAATGCCGAGCGCGGTGTAGAAGCCGGTCATGGCGTCGGCGATGGCGGGGCCGACGACGCGGGGGTGTTCGGGGTTGACCAGCAGCCGCAGGAAGCCGGACGCGGCCTGCGCCACAGTGTCGAAAGCGGGGCGATCACGCTCCGGCCCCTCGCTGCCGAAGCCCGAAATCGAAGCATAAACCAGCGCCGGGTTGATCGCCTGGAGCCGCTCGGCATCGACATTCAGCCGCCCGGCCACGCCGGGGCGGAAGTTCTGGATGAACACGTCGGCGTCTGCGACCAGACGGTCTAGCACCGCGAGGTCTTCAGGGTTCTTCGGATCGATCGTGATCGAACGCTTGTTGCGGTTGTAGGTCTGGAAATGCGGCGAATAAAGTTCGCCCTTGAAGCTGCGGAACGGATCGCCCGTGCCCGGCTGCTCCACCTTGATGACATCCGCGCCCAGGTCGGCGAGCAGCATCCCGGCGGCAGGGCCAGTGATGAAGGTGCCCATTTCGAGCACGGTAACGCCTGCTAATGGCCGAGCTGTCATCCAACAAATCCCATCTGCTTGCCCCAAGCTTGCCTTGGGTTCGATGTGACACTATATTCTTCGCATACCGAAATCAACTTCGAATATCGAAAAGGAACGCCCATGCGCATCGGCAAGCAGGATAACGCCGTCACCTCGATCTGCACCTCGGACGCGGAGAGCATCACGGTGCGGGGCATGGATCTGTGTAGCGAGGTGATCGGTCATGTCGACTTCACGAGCTACTTCTGGCTGCTGGTCACGGGCACCATGCCCTCCACCCCGCAGAAGGCGCTGGCTGACGCGGTGCTGTGCGCCATCGCCGAACATGGCCTAGTGCCGAGCGTGGTCGCCACCCGCATGACCTATGCCGCCGCGCCCGAGGCATTCCATGGCGCAGTCGCCGCGGGCTTGCTAGGTTGCGGCTCTGTGGTGCTTGGGAGCGCCGAGGTCGCGGGCAAGTTCTACGCGCAGGTCGTCGCCGATGCGGAAGGGGGCGATCCCGCCACCACCGCCATTGCCGCGATCAAGACGCTGCGGGCCGAGAAGAAGGCGATCCCCGGCTTCGGCCATCCGCAGCACTCCGGCGGCGATCCGCGCGCGCATCGCTTGCTGGCGCTCGCCAAGGAGCACGGGATGGAAGGCAAGCACATTGCCATGCTGCGCACCATCGAAGCCGTACTGCCCGAGGCGATCGGTCGCCCGCTGCCCATCAACGTTAACGGCGCGATCCCCGCTGTGATGCTGGATGCAGGCTTCCCGCTCGCCGCGCTGAAGGGCATCTCGCTCCTCGCCCGCACCGCCAGCCTGATCGCGCATTTGCAGGAAGAGACCGAGCGGCCCATCGGCTTCATCATGAGCGGCGCGGCGGCTGAGCGAATCGGGTTCGACGACGGGAGCGAGTAAGCGCGCTTGATCCCGCGCCCGACGCGCGCCACTGTCGGCGCAACACGGACAAGGGGACGAGCATGATCGCGCGGCATTTGATTTCTTTGGCAGCGCTGCTGGCGGCAACGCCTGTGCTGGCCGACACGCCGCTCAGCCTGAGCGAGACGGAGCAGGCCGCTCCTGCCCTGCCCCGCATCCTCGCCCCGCGTGAGCGTGCCGAGCTTGAGAACCGCATCCTTGCCGAACGGCTCGACACGATCATCCCGCAGATCATGCGCGAAGAGGGGATCGACCTCTGGCTGCTGGTGGCGCGCGAATATTTCGAAGAGCCGGTGGTCGCCACCATGCTCGACGCCGAGAACATGCACGCGCGGCGGCGGACGATCCTCGTCTTCCACGATCCGGGCGAGGGCAAGCCGGTCGAGCGTCTGACCGTCAGCCGCTATGGCCTCGGCGGGCTGTTTGCACCGACATGGGATCCCGACAAGCAGCCCGACCAGTGGCAGGCAGTCGCCGAACTGATCGCAGCGAAAGACCCGGCGAAGATCGCGATCAACTCGTCAGATCTCTACCAGTTTGCCGATGGCATGACGCTCAGCCAGTACGAGAAGTTCATGCAGGCCTTGCCACCGGCAATGCATGACCGCGTGGTCTCGGGCGAGAACCTCGCGATCCGCTGGCTCGAAACCCGCACGCCTGCCGAAATGGCGCTTTACCCCTCGGTGGTGCGCATCGCCCATGCGGTGATCGGCGAAGCGTTTTCAAGGCGGGTCATCACACCCGGTGTGACCACAGTGGGGCAGGTCCAATGGTGGTATCGTGACCGCCTGATGGCGCTGGGTCTTGATCCATGGTTCCACCCCTCGGTCGCGATCCAGCGGCAGGGGGCCAAGGGCATGATCGAGGGCGACGAAGTGATCCAGCCGGGTGATCTTTTGTGGACCGATTTTGGCATCACCTATCTGCGTCTCAACACCGATACCCAGCATCTGGCCTACGTTCTGAAGCCCGGCGAAACCGAAGCACCGGCAGGGCTACGCGCGGGGCTGGCGAATTCGAACAAGGTGCAAGACTACCTCACCCGCGCCTTTGCCGTCGGGCGCAGTGGCAACGAGGCGCTGGCGCAGGCCCGTGCCGATAGCATTGCGGCGGGCCTCGATCCTTCGATCTACACCCACCCCATCGGCCACCACGGCCACGGCGCGGGGCCCAGCATCGGGTTCTGGGACAATCAGAAAGCGGACCCGCGCGGCAGCGGGCCGATCCGGGCAAACACCGCGTGGTCGATTGAACTGACGTCTTACGCCGCGGTGCCTGAATGGGGCGGCCAGCGCGTGGACTTCCGCACCGAAGAGGACGCCTTCTTCGACGGCACAACCGTGCGCTATATCGACGGACGCCAGACGGAGATCACGCTGATCCCTTCCGATTAACGGCTCGACGAACCGATACCCTTGGCGAGGGTCTTGACCCGGTAAACGTCGGTCAACGCCGTGATGTAAAGCTCCGACAAGTCAGCCCCGCCCCAGGCAAGGTTGGTCGCCCGCTTGGGCGTGGCGAGGCGCTCGATCACCTCTCCGCGAACGGGATCGGCCACACAGATGCCGCCGGGGCAGGTAAAATAGACGCGGCCTTCAGTATCCACTCGCACGCCGTCGACCCGCCCCGGCTTGCTCTCGTCGGTGACGTCCACCACCAGCCGTTTGCCCGAAGCGGTGCCATCGGCGGCGAGGTCATAGGCCCACAGGGTCTGGGTTGCGGTGTCGCCGACATAGAGCACCTTTTCGTCGGGAGACAGCGCAAGGCCGTTGGGGCGCGATAGCGCATCGTCGATCAGCACGATCTTGCCCGTCGTCTCGTCAAACGCGAAGACGCCGGAAAAGCCAACCTCGCTCGCACGCTGGCCGAGGCCATAAGGCGGATCGGTGAACAGGATCAGCCCGTCGCTGCGCACGACCACATCATTGGGACTGTTCAGACGCTTGCCCTGATAGGCCGCAACAATGGTCTTGCGCCCACCCTCTTGCGTCCACCGGGAGATTTCGCCGCTGCCGTGCTCGGCATTGAGCAGGCGTCCTTCGCGGTCGAAGGTGTGGCCATTGGCGTTCGCGGACGGCGAATAAAGCACCTGCGGCGCGCCTTCGCCAGGAGAGTAGACATAGACCGTGTCGCCGGGAATATCGCTGAAGATCAGGCGCGAACCGTCCCACGCCGGGCCTTCGGTGAAGGTGTAGCCGGTGGCGGCAAGTTCGAGGCTATCAGGGACGAAGATCGCATCCCCGTCTTGCGCCAGCGCGCCGCCAGCTATCAACGCCGCTGCCAGTCCTGCGATTGCCCGCCATGCCTTGCCCATCATCTGTCCCTCTCTCGTCTCGTCGCACGTACAACCTGCCCTGCCGCGCCCCGCTGCGCCAGCACTTTTGAGGGGAGCCGCGAGGGTTGCGAAAGCCTCACGCGGGGGGCATTGGGGAGGTCAGACAGGAGATCATTCCCATGCGTCAGATCGACCATTTCATTGTCGGCGACAGCCCCGCCCCGACCCGCAAGCACGCCATCTGGAACCCTTCGACCGGCGAAGT
>DLGU01000075.1:179-476 GCA_002482865.1 Porphyrobacter sp. UBA7686 | reverse complement strand
GCCAAGCGCGTCCAGCCCGCCTGGGCCGCCACCAACCCCCAGCGCCGTGCGCGGGTGATGTTCGCCTTCAAGGCGCTGGTCGAGGCGAATATGCAGAGCCTCGCTGAGATGCTCTCGTCCGAGCATGGCAAGACCGTGCCGGACGCCAAGGGCGATGTGCAGCGCGGGCTGGAAGTGATCGAATATGCCTGCGGGTTGCCGCAGATCATGAAGGGCGAATACACCCACGGCGCCGGGCCGGGGATTGATGTCTATTCGATGCGCCAGCCGCTCGGCGTCGTCGCCGGCATCACGCCG
>DLGU01000075.1:0-127 GCA_002482865.1 Porphyrobacter sp. UBA7686 | reverse complement strand
CTGCGCGGCGGGCAATGCCTTCATCCTCAAGCCATCGGAACGCGATCCCTCCGTCCCGGTGCGCCTTGCCGAACTGTTCCTCGAAGCGGGCGCCCCGGAAGGCCTGCTGCAGGTCGTCCACGGCGAC
>DLGU01000028.1:3257-5971 GCA_002482865.1 Porphyrobacter sp. UBA7686 | reverse complement strand
GATCGCGTCCTGATGGCTGCCCGAGAAGGCCGTATAGACCAGCTCCCCGCCATAGGGGTGGCGCTGGTGGACGGGCAGATCGTTGCAATAGGTGACCGTCTCGATCACCCGGTCGATATCGGAGAAATCAAGTTCCGGATCGATCCCCTGCGTGTAAAGGTTCAATGCTATCGTCACCAGGCAGCAATTGCCGGTGCGCTCCCCATTGCCGAACAGGCAGCCCTCGACGCGGTCGGCGCCGGCCATGAGTCCGAGTTCCGCTGCTGCAACGCCGGTGCCGCGGTCGTTGTGGGTGTGGAGCGACAGGACGGCGCTTTCCCGATTGGGCAGGTGGCGGCCGAAGTACTCGATCTGGTCAGCGTAGATATTGGGCGTTGCCGCCTCGACCGTGGCGGGCAGATTGAGGATGATCGGGTGTTCGGGGGTGGGCTGAAGCACCTCCATCACCGCCGCGCAGACCTCGATACTGAAGTCGAGTTCGGCGGTGGAAAAGGTTTCCGGCGAATACTGGAAATGCCATTCGGTACCCGGATATTTCGCCGCCTCGTCGCGCATCACCTTGGCGCCCGCGACGGCGATGGCCTTCACCTCGTCCTTGCTCATGCGGAACACAATGTCGCGCCATGCCGGGCTGACCGCGTTGTAAAGATGGACGATCGCCGACCGCGCGCCTTCAAGGCTGGCAAAGCTGGTCTTGATCAGGTCTTCGCGGCTTTGTGTGAGCACCTGCACGATCACGTCATCGGGGATCACATCGGACTTCACGAGGCCGGAGATGAAATCGAACTCGGTCGCGCCTGCGCTCGGGAAGCCGACTTCGATTTCCTTGACGCCGATCTCCACCAGCAGGTCGAAGAAGCGGCGCTTCTTCACCGCGTCCATCGGGTCGATGATCGATTGGTTGCCGTCGCGCAGGTCGGTCGAGAGCCAGCGCGGGGCTTTCTCGATCATGCGGGACGGCCACTGGCGATCGGGCAGGTTGATCTGGCCGAACGGGCGATACTTGGCGGAAGGCTGCTTGAGCATGGGCATGGTGGATGGCTCGTCGCGAAAGGGAATGGGAAGCTGCGGCAGGTTACCCTTGGGAGCGGTGCCGCGCTGATCTTCGCGCGCGGCCGCCTACGCCCAAGGGCGCATAAGTCGAAGCAGCGTAAGTCCGTTCCGCGTCATGCGAGCTGTCTATGCCGATTATTGCGCGGGGTGCAAGCCGGGAATGGCGCTTGTTTCAACTGTGCCGTCACCCGCAGCGCGCATCGCGGATGATGTTCTGCGCATCGAGCATGATCGAAAGGCGCGGATTGGTTGCGTCGGGGTTGACCGTCCCCGCGCTGCCATAAGCGACGAAGCGCAGGTTGTCGGTGCGGCCGAGCATCTTGGCGATCTCGGCGCGGGTGGCCTGATCGGCGAGCTTGCCGATGAACGGCCCCATCAGCGGCGCGCCGCAGGTGCGCGAGGCCGGATCGGTGAGCGTGCCCTTGGCGAAGGGGCCGGGCGCCGCACCGGGAAGCGGGGTCGCGATCTGCGGCGTGGCTGTCGCAGCAGGCGCGGGCGTCGCACCGGGCGCCGGTGTCGCCTCACCAGCGCCAATCCGGGCGGCGAAGCTTTCGGCGTCATTGCCCGGCTGCTTGGGCTCGCTCCCGCAAGCGGTGATTGCGAGGACGGCAAGGGCAAGCGGCAAGGTGCGGGCTGCGGTGATCATGGGTGTCGGTCCATTCCCTATGGTTTGCTCGCCAAAACGCCTTTTGCGTTACCGGATTATGACACGCGCTGCTCTAGCCGCGATGTCGCAGCCGGTCGAATGTCAGCTGGTCGATCCGTGTCACGCCCATCAGCCGCATTCCCCGCTCCAATTCGTCCTTGAGGATGCCCAGCGCCCGCTCGACCCCGTCTTGCCCCGCGGCGGCCAGCGCATACAGATACAACCGCCCGCCCGAAGCTGCCGTCGCTCCGGAGCATAGCGCTTTCATCACATGGGTCCCGCGCCGGACACCCCCATCGCAGATGATTTCGATCTGCCCCCCGACCGCATCGACGATCTCAGGCAGTTGGTCGAAGGGCGCGCGGCTCCCGTCCAACTGTCGTCCGCCGTGGTTGGAAATCATGATCGCATCCGCGCCGATTGCGACCGCGCGGCGGGCGTCAGCGGCGCTCATCACGCCCTTGAGGACGAAAGTGCCGCCCCACTGTTCGCGGATACGGGCAGCGGTGTCCCAGTCCATCGAGGTGTCGAGCATCGTGTTGAAATACTGCGCAATACTCACCGCCTGCCCGCTGCCTTCGGTCACATGGGTATCGAGATTGGGCAGGCGAAACTTCTCGCGCAGCACATAATCGAGCGTCCAACGCGGGCGGGTGGCGTAGCTCCAGATGCTCGCAGGCGTGAATCGCGGCGGAGTGGTGAACCCGCTCCGCAAACACCGCTCCCGCTTGCCGGAAACAATCGTGTCGACCGTCAGCGCCAGTGCATCGAACTTCGCGGCCTGACAGCGTTCGATCATGTGGGTATTCAACCCCTTGTCCTTGTGGACATAGAGCTGGAACAGCTTCGGCCCGCTGGTCAGTGCGGCGATTTCCTCAATCGAGCGGGTGGCGAGGCTCGAAATGCCGAACCACAGCCCGTACTTCTCAGCCGCCTTGGCCACCGCTCGCTCGCCCTGCCAATGAAACGCGCGTTGCACCGCCGTGGGTGAGAGCATCAGCGGCAGCGCCGACTT
>DLGU01000028.1:0-3172 GCA_002482865.1 Porphyrobacter sp. UBA7686 | reverse complement strand
GTGTTGCGCGCCTTGGTCAATTCGTCATCGGCCGCGCCGTCGATATAGTCGAACACGGGGAAGGGCAGGCGCGCCTTCGCCAGCACCCGGAAATCGTCGATATTGTGGCAATCGGTGAGGCGCATCTGGCCACTGTCTTGAAACAGGCGCTCGGCCCTGTCGAACATTTTTGCGCAGGCCTGTCACGTTTCGCCCGGAGCTGTCGAAAGATGGGAAGACGCCGCAGCGCTGATGATCGGCTCTCCCCATTGCGCAGCGCCTCAGGAGAAGGACAGCTTTCGATGAAAATGAACCGCTTGCTTCTGGCACTTGCTGCCGTGTTGGCCCCGCTCACCGTGCCCACTGCTGCGATGGCCGAGGGCGGCATCTATGTCGGCACAGAGGGCGCGAAGGTCGCGGTGGGCGGCTATGACACGGTCAGCTATTTTCGCGGCACGGGCGCGCCGGTGAAGGGCAATGCCCGCTACAAGTTGAAGTGGAAGGGCGCCGACTGGCACTTTTCGAGCGAGGCCAATGCTGCCGCGTTTAAGGCCAATCCGATGGCCTATGCCCCGCAATATGGCGGCCACTGTGCCTGGGCGATGGCGCAAGGCTATCTCGCGCCGGGTGATCCGACCGCCTTCGATATCGTCGGCGGCAAGCTCTACCTGAATTACGATCAGGACATCCGGGCAAAGTGGCGCAAGAACACCGCCGGGTTCATCGCCAAGGGCGGCCCCAACTGGGCAAAGACCCCGTCGGGCAAGACCTATAGCGGATCATCCTGGTTCGGGTTCTGATCCGCAGTGCGAAGCGTGGCTGGCGGACTTTGCGAACCGCCAGCCACTCAGGCGCTCTTACTGCTTTTCGAAGGCCGCGCTGATCGTGAGCGTCACGTCCTTGCCGACGAAGGGCGCTGCGTAGTTCACGCCCCATTGGGTGCGATCGATGGTCGTGCGGGCGTGGAAGCCGACGGTGTCCTTCTTGTTGAAGGGATTGGCACCCGCGCCGACGAATTCCGTGGTGAGGGTCACAGGCGCGCTTTTGCCGTTCATGGTGAGCGTGCCGGTGACGTCAGCCGTCATGGCGCCCGTCTTGACCACTTTGGTCGAAGTGAAGGTTGCCATCCCCGGGGTCGGGCCAAAGAAATCAGGTGCGCCGCCGTCCTTGCCGGGGCGCAGGAGGTGATCCCTGAGGCCCGCGCTGGCAACGCTGACTTCGGCGATCGGCACCATGACCTCGACCTTTGCGGCTTCAATGTTGGCCGGGTCCATCGTCATCGTTCCGGTGATGTTGCCGAACAGACCGAGATAGTCGTTGAAGCCGAAGTGGCTGACTTCCCATCCCACCAGCGTGTGACCTGCATCCAGCGCATAGGTTCCGGCGGTGACGCGCGCGGGGTCCTGCACGCCGGGCACCTGCGGCGCACCTTGCGCAAAGATCGTGGGCGCGGCGGCAATTCCGCCGGTAACTCCGGCAAGAGCGGCGGCAGTGGCGGCTGCAAAAGCATAACGGTTCATCGAATAGGTCTCCTTCTTCAAAAGGTCCCAATCCGCAGGAGCCATCACGGTTCCAGCCAATACACGGTCCGTCAGCACTGCACGACAGGCCGACGATTCCGCGCGGTCAGTTGCGCCGACGAATAGGCTGGAGCAATCGGATCGCCGGGGCAAGGGCGATAGGCGGGGTCTTGTCGCAGGCAGCCTTCGGCGCAGACCAGCACCGCACGCTCCTGCTGCCAATCGACCCGCCACAGCCGCCCACCCGGGGTTGCGACATAGCCATCGATCTGGCTTTCAATGTCACCTTCCAGATCGATCAGTGACGGGACTTCGCTGTCGTAGTTCTCGTCAAAGGCGCCATGCGTGTGGATGCTGGCCAGCGGGGCCATGCCTGGTTCGTCAAAATAGCGCAGATCGCAGGTCGCTTCATCGCCCACCTTTACCTCGGTGGCGTCGAGTTCGCCCGTGCTGGTTTCGAACACGATGGCGCAGAGTTCGACCTTCTCGGCGAAGGAACGTGCCTGCATCGCGTTCAGCTGCTCGCGGGCAAAGGCCTGCACTTCGCTTTGCGCGACGGTGACGACAAAATCTTCCGGCCCTTTGACGTTGAACGCGGCACGCACGACGATCACCACCCAGATGATGGCGATCGCCGTGTATACCAGTTTAGCGTTGCGGCCCTCAAACATCAGGCCATTGCTTTGGCGTCAGTTCTTGGCCTTGTCGACCAGCTTGTTGGCGGCGATCCACGGCATCATGGCGCGCAGCTTTTCGCCGGTCTGCTCGATCGGGTGAGCCGCAGCCTGCTTGCGCGCGGCCTTCAGTTCGGGCTGACCCGCACGGTTATCAAGCACGAAGTTCTTCACGAACCGGCCCGACTGGATGTCGGCGAGCACACGCTTCATTTCGGCCTTGGTTTCATCGGTGATGATGCGCGGGCCGGTCGTGATGTCGCCATATTCGGCGGTGTTCGAGATCGAATAGCGCATGTTGGCGATCCCGCCCTCATACAGCAGGTCGACGATCAGCTTGGTTTCATGGAGGCACTCGAAATAGGCCATTTCGGGGGCGTAACCGGCCTCGACCAGCGTTTCGAACCCGGCCTGGATGAGGTGGGTGATCCCGCCGCACAGCACGGCCTGCTCGCCGAACAGATCGGTTTCGCACTCTTCGCGGAAGTTGGTTTCGATGATGCCCGAACGCCCGCCGCCGACCGCCGATGCATATGCCAGCGCTACGTCATGCGCCGCGCCGCTCGCGTCCTGATGGATGGCGATGAGGCAGGGCACGCCGCCGCCCTTGACGTATTCGGAGCGCACGGTGTGGCCGGGGCCCTTGGGCGCGATCATGATCACGTCGATATCGGCGGGCGGCTCGATCAGGCCGAAGTGAACATTGAGGCCGTGGGCAAAGGCGAGCGCCGAACCCGGCTTCATGTGGCCCTTGATGTCGTTCTCCCAGATCGCCGCCTGATGTTCATCGGGCGCGAGGATCATGATGAGGTCGGCCCACTGCGCTGCCGCCGTGTTGGTCAGCACCTTGAAGCCGGCCGCTTCGACCTTCTTGGCAGTCGCCGAACCTTCGCGCAGGGCGATGGCGACTTCGGCCACGCCGCTGTCGCGCAGGTTCTGCGCATGGGCGTGGCCCTGGCTGCCGTAGCCGACGACGGCGACCTTCTTGCCCTTGATCAG
>DLGU01000164.1:28998-36423 GCA_002482865.1 Porphyrobacter sp. UBA7686 | reverse complement strand
CTTTTCCGTGCGCTACCGCTTCGCTGCTTGAGCGCAGATTGGTGCGCTACGCTTCGCTGCTTGAGCGCCTGAGAAGACAAGCACGCGCCACTAGCCGCGAATGGATTGCTTCGCAAGGCGCGTGGTGGCACCAATGTGCGCATGAGAACTTTGCTTCTGGCGGCTTCGGCTGCGCTCGCCCTGGCCCTGCCGCTTGCTGCACAAGAAGCGGCCAAGCCCGCTGCCCTCGCTCCTTCCGAAATCGTCGCCGCAGCGCCCAAGGCGGACTGGGTGGCGATCCCGGCGGAGGATCTGCTGGTGATGACCCTCGCCCCGGATGCCGAGGGCAAGCCGCGCACCGTAGTAATCCAGCTGATGCCCGCGCCGTTCAGCCAAGGCTGGGTGCACAACATCCGCCTGTTTGCGCGCGCCAAGTGGTATGACGGCATTTCGGTCAACCGGGTGCAGGACAATTACGTCACCCAATGGGGCGATCCCAATTACGACAACCCCGAGGCGACGGGGAAGCCCAAGCCCTTGCCAGAAGGGCTCAAGGTGATGGGGGAGGCGGAGTATACCGTTTCGTCCTTTGTTTCCCCGGGGACGCCGAACCGCGCTGAAAGACAGCAATTTGCAACGATTACGGGTCTTTTGGCAGCGGGGGTTAATGTTGAGTCGCTCGCCGCACTCCCGGAAGTGGAACAGGCCAAAACGGCGCGCTCGGCATTGGCTGACCGCTATTCGCTATTCTCGGCATTCACTCAGGGCTGGCCATTTGCCGGCAGGGAAGAGGAGTTCTGGCCAACCCACTGCTACGGCATGGTCGGCGTCGGGCGGAACTATTCGCCGGACACTGGCTCGGGCGCGGAGCTCTACACGGTGATCGGCCATGCGCCGCGCCACCTGGATCGCAATATCGCGTTGGTCGGCCGAGTAATCGAGGGGATGCAGCACCTCTCCTCGCTCCCACGCGGGTCGGGCGATCTTGGGTTCTATACCGCCGAGGAAGCGGGCAAGCGCACGCCGATCCTGTCGGTGCGGGTCGCGAGTGATCTGCCCGCTGCCGAGCAACCGGCGTTCGAATATCTCTCGACCGAAAGCGACACTTTCGCGACCTACGCCGAGGCGATCGCCAACCGCCGCGATCCGTTCTTCATCACGCCCGCAGGCGGCGCGGACATCTGCAACATCCGCGTGCCGGTGCGACGGGTGGCGGATTAGGTTTCACGCAGAGACGCAGAGAAGGAAGGGAGACGCGGAGAGGTCAGCCCTCGGCCGCGCCAGTGAGTTTCTTTTTCACACAAAGACACGAAGACACGAAGACACGAAGACACGAAGAGGGCGTGCGTGGTTGCAGCCTTGCACCACATCTTTGTGCCTTTGTGTCTTTGTGTGATCCCAAAAGCGGCTTCGCCGCAATCCCACGCAGGGTTTCCCATCCTCCTCCGCGTCTCCGCTTGAGGCAACCTCCTGTCTGCAATAAATCAATGCCTTAAGGACCGCGCAACAATCTTGCGAAGTTGACAAAGCTGACAGGGTGTCAAGCGCCGATTTCAGAATAATCATTCATAATTTCATAGCCTTGTGCGCGAAAATCGAAATTGACACTTTCGCAAGCCGCCCCCCCCCGGCGCGGGGCGCAAATCATGGGGCCAACAATGCGAAAGAGCCGTCTTGCGGTTTATGGCCAAAGCGCCCTGTAGGAAACCGGGTGCCACTTCGCCGGGTTCGCGCAGGGACCGCAGAGGAGCAGGGAGCGCGGAGAAGGTTGCGCGGCGTTGCCGCGAGGGTTTCACGCAGAGGCGCAGAGGAGGAAGGGAGACGCAGAGGGATTGTGTGTGCCGAAGGCACCATCCTCGACAGCAACGTCGCCCCACGCCGGAATGGTCGATGAGGAGTGCGGCTTCGCCGCGAGCACGGCATCTCTGCGCCTCTACTTTCCTCGGCGATCTCTGCGTGAAACCCCGCGGTGCAGCCGCGCAACCTTCTGCACGAACCCACAGAAAACCGCTCCGTCACCGCTTCGCGGTGCCACCTCCCCATTGCTGCGAAACGGGGAGAGACTTCAAGGCACCCGCTGCATCAGCCCAATAATCGCCACTATTGCCGCTCAGCCTGAGCCACCGCGTCGCTGGCGCGCAGGGCGGAGACGATGCGGTTGAGATGGCCCACATCCTGCACCTCAACCTCAACGTCATAAGTGACGAAGGGATGGTCGATATGGGCCTGCATCAGGGTGGTCACGTTGGCCTTGTTCTGCGCGAAGATCCCCGCCATTTCCGCCAGCGTGCCGAGCCGATCGTAGATCGTCACCGACAGCTGGCCGACCGCGCCGACCGAACGGTTGCCCCAGGCAAGGTCAATCCAGTCGCTGTCCACACCGCTCGCCAGCATCAGACAGTCGATTGCGTGGACCAGCACGGTCTCACCCTTGCGGCGGATGCCGACGATGCGATCACCGGGGACGGGGTGGCAGCAGGGGGCGAGGTCAAAGGCGACGCCGGGGGTGAGGCCGCGGATCGAGATCGCGCTTTCACGCCGCTCCCAATGCTCGTCCTCCTCAATGCCCGCCGTGCAACCGGGGACGAGCGCTTCCATCACCTCACGGTCGGCAATCTTGGCGGCGCCGATCGCGTACATCAGGTCGTCAGGCTCTTCCATGCCAAGCCGTTCGACCGCGGCGCGGATCGCTTTCTTGCCGATCCGGGCGGGCACGCGCGCGGCGATCTCGTCGAACAGCTTGGAGCCGATCTCGGCCACTTCGGCGCGTTCCTTCATCCGCACCGCGCGGCGGATCGCGGCGCGCGCCTTGCCGGTGACGACGAAGCTGAGCCATGACAATTGCGGCGAGGCATGGGGGTTCTTGATGATCTCGACCACGTCGCCATTGGCCAGCGGCGTGCGCAGCGGCATGTGCCGCCCGTTGATCTTCACGCCTGCCGTCTGCGTGCCGAGGTTGGTGTGCACCGCAAAGGCAAAGTCCACCGCAGTCGCGCCCTTGGGCAGCTGGAACAGCGCGCCTTTGGGAGTGAAGGCAAAGATGCGATCCTGATAGATCGCCATGCGCGTGTGCTCGAGCAGTTCCTCGGCGTCGTGGCTGGCGTCGACAATCTCGATCAGGTCGCGCAGCCAGCCGACTTCGCCATCAGGCCGGTCACCCTGCTTGTAGGCCCAGTGCGCGGCGAGGCCGTATTCATTTGTGCGGTGCATCTCGCGCGTGCGGATCTGGACTTCGACGCGCATCGAGTTTTCGTACATCAGCGAGGTGTGCAGGGATCGGTAGCCGTTCGACTTCGGGGTCGAGATGTAATCCTTGAACCGCCCGGGCAGGAACTGCCACGTGGTGTGGAGGATGCCCAAGGCCTGGTAGCAATCGCCCTCGCTCTCGGTCAGCACGCGGAAGGCCATGATGTCGGTCACTTGTTCAAAGCTGACATGGCGTTCCGCCATCTTGTGCCAGATCGAAAAGGGATGCTTCTCGCGCCCGTAGACCTCGACCTTGAGGCCCGCTTCGGCAAGGCGCTGCTTCATCGTGAGGGCGATCGCATCGACCTGCCCACCGTCCTGCGACCGCAGCTGATCGAGCCGGTTGGCGATGGTGGCGTGGGCTTCCGGCTCCAGCTCGCGGAAGGCCAGCGCCTGCATTTCGTGCATGTATTCGTACATGCCCACGCGCTCCGCCAGCGGGGCGTAGATATCCATCGTTTCGCGCGCGATGCGTTGGCGCTTCTCCGGCGACTTGATGAAGTGCAGCGTGCGCATGTTGTGCAGCCGGTCAGCCAGTTTGACCAGCAACACGCGGATGTCTTCCGACATGGCGAGCAGAAACTTGCGCAGGTTCTCCGCCGCGCGCTCGTTCTCGGGCATGGCCTCGATCTTCGAGAGCTTGGTGACCCCGTCCACCAGCCGCGCGACCTCGGGGCCGAAATGGGCCTCGATATCCTCGATGGTGGCGAGCGTGTCTTCCACCGTATCGTGCAGCAGAGCGGTGATGATCGTCGCCATGTCGAGCTTCAGATCGGTCATCAACCCGGCGACTTCGACCGGGTGGGAGAAATAGGGATCGCCCGAGGCGCGCTTCTGGGTGCCGTGCTTCTGCACGGTGTAGACATAGGCGCGGTTGAGCATCGCCTCGTCGGCGTCGGGATCGTATTCGAGGACCTTCTCGACGAGTTCGTATTGGCGCAGCATCACGGTGAATATGGGGGCGGCGCTGCGGGCGGGCAAGCGCGATTGTTGCAGGGGCGAAGACTGCGTGTTATAACGCGTGTATGAACACGACCCTCAAGATCACCAAGATTGGCAATTCGGCCGGAATTATCCTGCCCAAGGATGTGCTGGCTCATCTTCAGTCGGAACTTGGCGACGAACTGACGTTAACAACCACACCGCGCGGAATCGAGCTCAGCGTTCCGGAAGATGATTTCGAGGAACAGATGCGGGTCGCGCGCGAGATTATGCGCAAGCGCAGGCGCGCTCTGGCCGAACTCGCCAAATAGGCCTGTGCCTTGACCACGTCGAACTGGATCTGGGTCGCCACTTCGGTGGCGCAGGCAGCCCATCGCGAACAGCTCGCCGAGCACGGCGGACTGGATGGCGTGCGCGATCTTAGCTTACTCGAAAGCGCGATGGCGCGGCCACAACAACTTGAAGCGTATGGTGAGCCTGATGTCGCACAGCTTGCCGCCGCCTATGCTTACGGGATCGCGCGCAATCATCCGTTCGCCGATGGAAACAAACGCACTGCGGCTGTTATCAGTGAGACCTTTCTAGTCCTCAATGGCTTTGACCTGCCAGCCACAGGTGATGCCGAAGTGGCAGCAGCCTTCATCGCCCTAGCCGCCGGAGAACTCTCCGAGGACGAACTCGCCGATTGGTTCCGGCAGCGGGTGGTGGCGGTGGGGTGACGGCGCGCTCAGGCAATACGCTCCCGAGCAAAAGGCACCGCTACGGCGCATACCAATCGGCAGGGTCGACGCCGGTGACGGTTTCCTCGGCCTTCACGGCCACGTCGATCGCGGACCTGTCCGTGCACGTGACGTCAAGCCCGCAGCGGACCGCTTCGTTGTAATAGGCGCGATAGCCCGCTTCGTAATCATCCGTCCGCGCCCAGACGTGATAGATGCCGACCGGCAATTCCATCGCATAGGAATTGTCCTCGAAGCCGCCCGTGCAGGTGACTTCCCCCGACGTGGTATCTTCGGCGCATACCTCCAGATCGTCCGGCAGATAATCACTGGGGTAGCTCAAGCTTCCGGCAATCTTTCCTGCCTCGGGCGCTGGTTTGGCCGGGGCAGGCGTGGGGGCGGTCTGGGACTGCTCGGCATCCTCATCCGAGCCGCTGCACGCCGCCAGAGCCATCACCATGGCGATGATGGCCGCGCGCCTGCCAAGCTGCGCCGGACTAGCGCCGCGCCTCAGCTCCACGTCGCCCTTGGCGGCAGGCTCATCAGGATCGCGTCGATATTGCCGCCGGTCTTCAAGCCGAAGATCGTGCCCCGGTCATAGACCAGATTGAATTCGGCATAGCGGCCGCGGTATTCGAACATCTGCGCTTCGTCGGCGGCATCGAAGGGGGAGTTCATCCGCTTGCGCACTATCATCGGGTACACTTCGAGGAACTGCTTCCCGATATCCTTGATGAACGCGAAATTCGCTGCCCAGCCTGCGTCATCGGCGCATTCGAGATGGTCGGCGAATATCCCCCCGACGCCCCGGCCCACCTGCCGGTGGGGAATGTAGAAATACTCCTCCGCCCACTTGCTGTAGCGTTCGTAGTAATCGGCACCGTGAGGGTCGCAGGCGGCCTGCATCGCGGCGTGGAAGTCTGCTGTGTCTTCCGCGTAGGGGATCGGCGGGTTCAGGTCCGCCCCGCCGCCGAACCACGCCTTGGTGGTGGTGAGGAAACGGGTGTTCATATGAACAGCGGGCACATGCGGGTTGGTCATATGGGCGACCAGCGAGATGCCGGTCGCGACAAAGCCCGGAGCATCCGCGCTCGCCCCGTTGATCGAGCCGGCGAATTCCTTGGCGAAGCTGCCGCGCACGGTTGAGACATTCACCCCGACCTTTTCGAACACCTTGCCCTTCATCAATCCCATCACCCCGCCGCCGGGATCGGGATTGCCGTCTTCTTCGCGGCTCCACGGGGTGTACTGGAAGCTGGCGTCAGAGCCGGCCTCGCGCTCGATGCTCTCGAACTCTGCGCAAATCTGGTCGCGCAGGCTTTCGAACCACACCTTCGCCTGTGCCGTCTTGTCGGACCAATCCATTACAACAATACCCTCCCGTTCGCCCTGAGCTTGTGTTGCTGCGCAACAGCTTCGCTTCCAGAGGGCCGCATTTCTTTCAAGCCACCGCGATAGAAGAAAGTGCAGGCCTTCGACAAGCTCAGGCTGAACGGATTTTTTGCTGTTGTGAATTGACTGAGCTTGCTTCAGACGACCCGCATGGTTCCCGCTATGTTCGCCCCCTTCCCCTTTGCCGGGCATGAAATGCTGCTGGGCCCGGCGCGCGCGCTCTATTGGCCGGCGGAACGCGCGCTGCTGGTCGCCGATCTGCATCTGGAGAAGGCGAGCTGGTTTGCGGCACGGGGCCAGATGCTCCCGCCCTATGACAGCCGCGACACGCTGGAACGGCTGGCCGATGCGGTGCGGGTGACAGGCGCGCGGCGCGTGATCACGCTGGGCGATAACTTTCATGATGACGCGGGCGCTTTACGGCTGGACGCGCATTGTACCGGAATGCTGGAAGCGCTGACCCGCGCGCTCGACTGGTTGTGGATTACCGGCAACCACGACGAACAATTGCCCAAGGGCTTCGGCGGGACGATCCTGTCTGAACTGGAAGTCGGCGGGATCACCCTGCGCCACGAAGCCCGCGCCGGAGAGACCGCACCGGAGCTGTCGGGCCACTATCACCCCAAGCTGCGCGTGAACGTCCGCAATCGCCACATTGCCCGCCCTTGCGCGGTGATGGGGCGCAGCGCCACCGGGGCCGAGCGCATGATCCTTCCCGCGTTCGGCACGCTGACCGGCGGGATGGATGCGGGCGCGCCGGAGATCCTGAGCGCTCTCCAACCCGCACAGCGGATCGAAGCGCTGATGCCCGCGCGTGACCGGATCGCGCGGTTTCAGCTATGGCAGGCGGCAGCGTAAGACTCTACCTAGCGCTCGCCCGCGTTTCGGACTAAGGAGCGCGCAGCACGTAAGTCACCACAGGAGAACACCCCATATCACGTCCACCCCGGCGCTCGATGGCCCCGCCCGTAAAAAGCGGCCCTCGTTTTGATAACATGATCAATGTCCCCAAGGTCCGCGTCATTGATGACGAAGGCGAAAACCTTGGCGTGATGTTCACCCGCGAAGCGATTGAGCAGGCCAATGAAAAGGGCCTGAACCTCGTCGAAGTGTCCCCCAATGCGGACCCGCCGGTGTGCAAGTACCT
>DLGU01000164.1:0-28909 GCA_002482865.1 Porphyrobacter sp. UBA7686 | reverse complement strand
ATCAAGGAAGTGAAGATGCGGCCGAACATCGACACGCATGATTATGACGTGAAGATGCGCAACGTCGCCAAGTTCATCGATCATGGCGACAAGGTGAAGATCACCCTGCGCTTCCGTGGCCGTGAAATGGCGCACCAGCACCTTGGGATGGACCTGCTCAAAAAGGTGCAGGACGACGTCGCCGAGATTGCCAAGGTCGAAGCCTTCCCGCGGCTGGAAGGCCGCCAGATGCTGATGGTGCTCGCGCCCAAATAAGCGCGCGCATTCAGGCAAGGGCAGAAGGGGGCGGACCGGTACGGTTCGCCCCTTTGTCGTTCAAGCGAGCCGACCAACACCTTGACGCGTCGACAAAATGCTGACGACAACCGATCGCGGGCAACACGACCCGCGCGATCAGTGCTATATGATCTCGGCAGGGGGCAGGCACGCGGCGGCCCGGTCCCGACCCCGCCTTGCCGCTTTTTGACCCCCGCCAGGCCCCCACCGGGACGCCTGCTCTGACAGGACACTTCACGCCCATGCCGTTCCTGCCCATGCGCCTCGCCCGCCCCGCCCTGCTCGCCGGCGTTGCGTTCGCGCTCGCCGTTCCGGCCCATGCCCAGACCCCGCTGAGCAATGACGCGCTGGCGACCTTCGCGCCTTCGCAGAACCCGAACAACGACAAGATCGACTATTCGATCTGGGACGAGGCGATGAAGAACATCGTTATCTCCATGGGGCCGTCGCTGCGCGAAGGCGCCGGTCGCCCCGACCCGAGCTTCGGCACCCGCCGCCAATACGGCCATGTCTCGCGCTACCGGCTCGAAGGCACGCGGGTGATGTTCAGCTTCCTTGATGCCGACGTGATCGCCAGCTTCACCGAATATCGCAAGGATCTGGAGAAGACCGCCGATATCGTCGATATTCAATCGCTTTCGCGCAACGAGCAGCTGGCCTTCTGGATCAACCTCCACAATGTCGCGATTGTGGAGCAGATCGCCAATGCCTGGCCGATCCGCCAGCCACGCGAGATCAAGGTGGGCGGGGTCCCGCTCGATGAAGCGCGGTTCATCACAGTGGAAGGCATCAAGCTGTCCCCGCGCGATATCCGCGAGCAGATCGTCTATCGCCACTGGAAGGACCCGGTGGTGATGTATGGCTTCTGGCGCGGCGAGATCGGCGGGCCTTCGCTCCAGAAGGAAGCCTTCAATGCCGATAACGTCGCCCGCCTGCTGGTGCGCGGCGCAGCCGATTTCGTGAACTCGCTGCGCGGGACGCAGGAAGGCGGCGGCAGGCTGCAAGTCTCCGAACACTACCGTGAGGCCGCCCCGTTCTTCTTCCCCGATTTCGAGAAAGACCTGCGCGCCCATCTCACGCGCTTCGCTGACGAGAAGACCGTCGCCTTGCTCGCCAGTGCCAGTGGTGCTGATCCAGTCGTCAACGAGCGGGACATTGCCGATCTGGAAGGCGGCGTGCGTGAGCCGACCTATTCGAACATCACCTCGAACGGCCAGTCGATCAGCTTCCGCATCCCCCAGAGCATGACTGCTCTGTTGCGCGAGCGTGAAGCCAAGTTCCAGGAGATCATCCGCCAAGGCCGCACTGGCACGGTGACCTTCAGCAATATCGACCTGCCCGGCGAGGCTGGCGAACCGGCCGAGGTCGAATAAGCGCGCGCGCATCGGCAGAGTAACCGTCATTAGCATAACCTCGCCGGGCGATGTGCTCGGCGAGGTTATTCGGTATGCGAAGCTGCATGAATTTGCATTCATGTGCGATTTATCAGCATGATATAGCTTGGCTTTCGGACGGGCTCGATTCCTCTTGTGGGAGAGACAACATGCTGCCGAGATTCATGATCGCGTTACTGGCCGGCTCGGCGCTGGCCATGCCTACCCTCGCTGCGGCGGAGACCCCGGAGACCCATCCCCAATCCGACCGGGACGGCCTTCACTTCGTGCCTGGCGTCGCAACCGCTGACTCACAGAACTCGCGTGCAGACGAGCGCTTGGCGATCTTCACCCCAACCAGCGACCCCATCCGCCACAAGATCGATTACGAGATCTGGGATCATGCGCTCAAGCACATTCTCATTTCGATGGGCCCCTCGACCCGCCAGGGCGCGCCGAGCCCAGCGCCCCCACCGGGCACACGGCTGAAAAGCGGGCCGCAGTCGCGCTATCGGCTCGAAGGATCGCTCGTGATGTTCCGGTTCTTCGACAAGCAGGTGATCGACAGCTTCACCGAGTACCGCCAAGATCTGGAACGGGTGGTCGAAACCCAGGACATCTCGGCCCTGCCGCGCAATGAACAGCTGGCTTTCTGGCTCAACCTTCACAACGTCGCGATGATGGAGCAAATCGCCAAGGAATGGCCCGTGCGCGAACCGCGCGAGATCACGATCGGCGGCCAGCCGCTCGACGAGGCGAAGTTCATCACTCTGCGCGGCATCCCGGTCTCACTGCGCGACATCCGCGAGAATATCGTCTTCCGCCACTGGAAGGATCCCAAGGTGATCTACGGCTTCTGGCGCGGCGAGATCGGGATGCCGCACCTGCAATCCTATGCCTTCACCGGGGCCAATGTCAGTTCGCTGCTCGATGTGGCCGCCGCCGATTTCATCAACTCGCTGCGCGGTACGCAGAAGATGTCCGGCAAGCTGGCGGTGTCGGAACTCTATGCCGAGGTTTCGCCGTTTTACTTCCCCGATTTCGAGAAGGACCTGCGCGCACATCTGGCCAACTATGCCGAGGAGCCCGTGGTGGAACTGCTGACGAAGACCGACCAGACGGTCGCCAGCATCCGGGAGGCTGATATTGCCGATCTCCACGGCGGGTCTCGCCCCACAAGCTATCAGCCGGTCGTGTCCGAGCAGGGCCTTGTCACTGATCGGCCGATCTGCACCGAGCGATTTGGTCAGGCCGCGTGTGATGTGTTGTTTGCCCGGTCGCTCAAGCTGCAACGCATGCAGCGCCGCGATCAGCCGACCTCGCGCGTATTCTTCTCGAACATCGATCTGCCGGGTGATCCGCCGAACAAGAACGCGGTGCAATGACCCGGCGCACCTGAAGCTTGCCGCGACCGGCGCCTTGCTGATAGGCCCCTGCGGCAAGGTCAGGGGAGATCGCCAAGCATGACAGCGCGCCGGATCGGCCTTATCCTCGGCCCGCTGGCGTTTGGCTTGACCGCTGTGCTCGCCCCGCCCGGCGGAATGCCGCCGGAGGCATGGCTGGTGGCGGGTCTGGTCGTGTGGATGGCCGCGTGGTGGATGACCGAGGCCGTGCCGCTCAGCGTCACAGCGCTCCTGCCCTTCGTGGTACTGCCGCTCGCCGGGGTGTCGAATGCGGAAAAGACCGCGAGCACCTATTACTCGCCGATCCTGTTCCTGCTCTTGGGCGGTGCTTTCATTGCGCTCGCGATTGAGCGCACCGGACTGCACCGCCGTCTGAGCCTCGCGATCCTGCGGATGGTCGGCACCAAAGGCGGCCCCGGCCGCTTGCTGCTGGCCTTCATGATTGCCGCGGCGCTGCTATCGATGTTCATCTCCAACACCTCGACCGCGCTGATCATGATGCCGATGGCGCTGGCGGTGCTGGAAGGCGGCGGGAGCGTGCGCGAGGGGGACAAGCTCCCACAAGATGGCATCGCGGGCGCTCTGCCGATGGGGATCGCCTTCGCCGCCAGCATCGGCGGACTGGGCACCATCGTCGGCTCGCCCACCAATGCCATTGCCGTGGGCTTGCTGGACGAGATCGCAGGCGTGCGGATCACCTTTGCGCAATGGGCGCTGTATGGGGTGCCGCTGGTGCTGCTGAGCATTCCGCTGGCCGCAGGGATCGTGGGGCGGGTTCTGCGGGTGACCGACCACCCCTTCGATCTCGCCTCGGCGCGCGCGGCGATTGATAGCCACGCGGCATGGACCCTGCCGGAAAAGCGGCTGGTGCCGCTGTTCGCTCTGACCTTCATTGCCTGGGTCACGCAGCCGCTGGTCGCGGAGTTGCTGCCGTCCGGGTCCTGGACGGACGGAACAATCGCGGTGATCGCGGCGCTGGCGCTGTTCCTTCTGCCCGATGGCACGGGGCGTCCGCTGCTGGTGTGGAAGGAAGCCGAACGCGCGCCGTGGAGCGTGATCTTCATGTTCGGCGGCGGGTTGGCGCTGGCGGGCGGGATGCAGGCTTCGGGCCTGGCGGGCTGGATCGGGCAGGCGTTGCTGCCGCTGGCCGGTTGGCCGCTGATACTGGTCGCGCTGACGGTGGTGGCACTGGTGATCGTCGTGACGGAGTTCGCGAGCAATGTCGCGACCGCCACCGGCATTATCCCTGTGGTCGCCGCGCTGGTGGTGGCGCTTGGAGCCGATCCGGTGCTGCTGGCCCTGCCTGCTGCCTTGGCGTCCAGCTGGGGCTTCATGCTCCCCGCCGGCACCGGGCCGAACGCCATCGCTTGGGCGACCGGGCGCATCCGGATCGAAGCGATGGTCAAGGCGGGCGCGCTGCTGGATGTGGCAGGCGTTGTGCTGATTGTGGGCGTGGTATGGGGCATTTCGGCGCTGACCTGACGGGGCGCTCGCATAAGGGAGAGACATGATGACCGACAGCCGCAAGCCGGTGTTCCTTGTGATCGGAGCTGGCGCCGGGATCGGCGGGAACGCCGCGATGCGCTTTGCCGCCGGGGGCTATCACGCGGTGTTGGCCCGCCGGTCGGACGAGGAGGGTCTCGCGCGGATGGTGGGCCAGATCGAGGCGGCGGGCGGCTCGGCCAGCGGCACACTGCTCAACGCAGCCGAGGATGGCAGCATCGAGGAGCTGGTCGCCCAGGTCGAAGCCGACATCGGCCCGATCCACGCCGCGCTCTACAACCTCGGCGCGCAGATCGGGAACCGCGCGCTGGAACAGACCCCGCACCGCATTTTCGAGCTCGGCTGGCGGCTCGGCACCTATGGCGTCTTCCGCTTGGCCCACGCCTTGTTCCCCGCGATGGTGGAGCGCGCCAAGACCGGCGCGCACGGCACGCTGCTGGTCACCTCGGCGACGGCGGCGGTCCGCGGCAATGCCGGGCAGCACAGCCATGCCGCCGCGATGGGCGGGCGGCGGATGCTGTGCCAGACCCTCAACGCCGAGTTCGCACGCCAAGGCGTGCACGTCGCCCACGTCATCGTCGACGGCCCGGTCGACGCGCCCGACACCCTGGGCAAGCTGCTGGGCGACAAGTTCGACGCCTTCAAACAGGGCAAGGGCCACGAGGGCGTAATCGACCCCGCCGCTTTGGCCGAGACCTACTGGCACCTCGCCCACCAACCGCGCAATTGCTGGAGCCACGAAGTCGATGTGCGCCCGTGGACCGACACACCGTGGTGGAACGACAACCCCGATCCGCAGATCGACTCCAAGGGCAAGGGGTTCGCCGGGCCGCGAACCGCCTAGGCGATCAACCCCGCCACTCCCGGCGTTCTTCGGCGGCGCGCAGGACTTCGTAGCTGGTCTGGATCAGCTGGAACTGTTTGGCCGCGTTGGCATCGCCGGGCTTCACGTCCGGGTGCACTTCCTTGGCGCGGTTGCGGTAGGCCTTCTTCACCGCGTTAAAATCGGCATCGGCTTCCAGCCCCAGCACCTCCAGAGCGCGCATCTCATCTGCCGAACGCGATCCGTCGCCCGATCCCGCCCAGCCGTAATGGGCCGATTCGGTATAGCCGGACGATTCCTGCCGCTCCGCGTTGGCGCGCTCTTCCTTTTCAGCCTTGTCGAGGCCTTCGAAGTAGTCCCACTTGGAATTGTATTCCGCCGCGTGCTTCTGACAGAAATACCACCGTTCCGGGCTGTTGGGGGCTTTGGGCGCGGGGCAATTGCCCGGCTCGTCGCAGCCATGGCGGTCGCAAATGCGCACATTGGTCGCCTCTTGCGAGGAACCATAGGGCCTCCAGCGCGGGAAGCCCCAATCCATTGATCGGCGGGCGCGGGTCATGCGCGAATCCGGGGGGCGCGGGGCAGAATGTCGTTGGTCGATTGTCTCACGCGCTCAATCTAGGCGAGGTAGCCCATAATGGGAAGGCGTGAGACAGCGGGAACCGGTTGCAATGTGAAATGTTGCATCGCAATAGGACCGCAAGCGGCGCATGACCTGCCGCACTTGAAAGACCGCATGATGAGCCAGCAATTGACCCTTTCCAGCCTGTTCTGCGTGCTTGCGCTCGCAGGGCTGTGCGTGGTCACCGGCGCGCGCGATCTCTCCAGCGGTGCCGTCGGTCCGAAAGTTGCCGAACAGGCCGAGCTTTCGCCCGGCCTGCTCCAAGGCTGATGATCAGTTGATGATGACGCTGGCGGCGCGGCGGTTCTGGGCCCACGCGCTTTCATTCGAAGCCAGCGCAACCGGCCGCTCCTTGCCGTAGCTCACCACCGAAATGCGGTTCGGCGACACGCCGAGGCTGACGAGATAGGCCCTGGCCGCATCGGCCCGGCGTTCACCCAGCGCCAGGTTGTATTCGCGCGTCCCGCGCTCGTCAGCATGGCCTTCGATGGTAAAGGTGATCTGCGGATAGCGGGCGAAATACTGCGCCTGCGCCTGCAATGCGGCGGCATCCTGCGAATCGACGTTGTAGCGATCCGTATCGAAATAAATCGTGGTCGAGGAACCAACCGCCGCGGCAAAATGCTGCTGCGTCCCGACCGCTGCGCCCGTGGGCTGCGGCGTGGGCTGGGTTTCGGTGCCGGTGTTGTCGACCGGAACGGGCGGGAGGGTCTCCGGCGCCTTCTTGGCGCAGGCTGCGAGGCCAGTGGCAGACGCCAGCAGCAGGATCGTCGCAATCTTGGTGTTCATCGCTTGTGTTCCTTTCACGTAAAGAGTCAGGGGCGGATCGGGCCCCAGGCAGGGTCTGAGGCATCAACAGGAGTGGGTAGGCGGCGTTCGTTCTGGCCGGTCAGATCAACCTGCCAGATCCCCGAACGCCCGGTGTTCTTTTCGGTGCGGAAGAACTGGATGATGCGGCCATTGGGTGCCCAAGTCGGGGCCTCATCCTGCCAGCCGCGGGTCAGAACCCGCATCCCGCCGCCGCCGGTGTTCATCACCGCGACGTTGAAGTCGCCCGCGATCCGCGTGAAGGCGATCTGATCCCCGCGCGGGCTCCATTCGGGCGTGGCGCAGCGCCCGCCGAAGAAGCTGATGCGCTTCTGGTTCTTGCCGTCTGCATCCATGACGTAGCATTGCTGGCTGCCCGAACGGTCGCTTTCGAACACGATCTTGGAGCCATCGGGCGAGTAGCTGCCGCCCACGTCGATCCCCGGATTGTCGGTCAGTTTAACGCTCGCGCCGCCGGTGGCTGGCACGCGGTAGATGTCAGTATTGCCCGATACTGCCATCGAATAAAGGATGTACTTGCCATCGGGTGACCAGCGCGGGGCGATGGTGGGGTTGCGGTTCTCGCTTACCAGTGTCTGCTTGCCGGTGCCGATGTCATAGACATAGATGCGCGGATTGCCATCGACGTAGCTGAGATACAGTATCTTCGAATAGTCGGGCGAGTATCGCGGGGTCAGCGCGGTGGCGCTGCCCAGCGTCAGGAAGCGGTGGTTGGCCCCGTCGCTGTCCATCACTGCAAGGCGCTTCACCCGGCGGTCCTTGGGACCGGTCTCCGCGATATAGGCAATGCGGCTGTCGAAGAACGGGCTTTCGCCGGTGAGGCGGCTGAAGATGAGGTCGGAGCACTTGTGCGCCGCACGCCGCCAATCGGCTGCGGCGACCACCCAGCCTTCGCGCACCAGCTCGTTCTTGAGCGCGACATCATAGAGGTAGCAGCCGACCACGAGCTTCCCGTCATCGCGCGCGCGGACATAGCCGTGGACCAGCATCTCCGCCCCGCGCCCGCCCCATGTGTCGAAGGCTGGCGCGGTGATCTGAGTGAAGCCCGGCTGCGGCAGGCTGTCGGGGCCGACGGGCTTGAACAGGCCGTTGTTGCGTAGGTTGGCGGTGATAACCCGCGCCACCTCACGCCCCAGCGCGCCGGTTCCAGCCTCGTTGGCGGGAGTGGCGCGGTCACGGTCGGTGGCAAAGGCGGGGATGGCGATGCCGATGTCCTGCCATGCGCTTTCATCGGTGACGGTGAAGGAGATGCCCTCCTCCGCTTGTGCCTGCGAGGCATCGGTGGCGGCGCGTTCGACCGGGCCATCCTCACCAATGGGTGCCCCCAGATCCTGCGCCATGACGGAGGCGGGGAACGCGGCGGTGACAAGCAGGGCGGCAAACAGAGCGGGTTTCATCGTGATGTATTCCTGTCAAACCGAGCGCCCCGGACAGTCTTCCAGGCCTCGTAATACTCTTCGGGCAGTTTGAACGGCGCGGCAAGCTGCACGGCGCGGATCGCGTTTTCGGCGTGGCGCGCGGCCTGTGCCTTGTTGGAGGCGTTGACGCCGCTTTGGCTGCGCACCCGCGGACGACCTTTGAGAGTGCCATCGGGGTTGAGGTCGAAATCGACCAATGTCACCAGCTGATCGACATCCACCCCCTGCGGCGCGGTCCAGTGCGGCTTGACCTGCCGGGCGAGCGCCTGCCCGATGGACGCTTTGGCCGCAGCGCCAATCTGCGCGGCAGGTGCGCGGGTTTCGGTTGTGGTGGTCGAACTGCCCTTGCCTTCAAGGAAATCGTCGCCGATCCGGCTGCCGCCGCCGCTCTTGGGCGCAGGCTTGGCCGCCGTCGTCGCGGGCTTGGCCGGGGTGCGGTCGGGGCGTGAACGGTCGCGGTTGGGCGCGGGTTGGGTGGTGGCAGTGCGGGTCGTCGGTTTGGGCGGGGTCGGCACCGGCCGCGCGGCAGGCTCAGGCTTGGCCGCTTCGGGCGCGGGCGCTGGATCGTCCGACAGCGTCGGCGCAATCGCGGCGCGGCTTTCCGGCACCGGATCGGGCGAGGCCGCTTCAAGCCCGACCGCAGGCGTCAGGCTCACCGTCATCCTTTCGGGGAACACCGAGACTTCGCTTCGCACCGTCTGCATCAACAGCACAGCCACCAGCGCGCCATGCAGCACGACGGCGGCGGCGAGGCCGACCTTTTCGTCATTCCTGAGCGCGGTTTCTCCCATCTTGTCCTACCGCTATGGGGCCGAAACTGAACCGTCAGTGACCAACGAGATCGAAGTGAAGCCCGCACGGCCCAACTCACCCATCACCTGCATCACTCTGCCATAATCTAGACTGCGATCCCCGCGCAGCACGATCAGCGGCTGCTCGCTCCCACGATCCAGGGCCTCAAGCGCTTCGGGAAAGCGGCCTGCGGCCACCGCCTCGTTCTCGATGTAGATGGCGCCGCCTGCATCGATCGAAATGGTGATCTGGTCGGGCTTCTCCTCCACCGGCGCAGCGCGGCTTTCGGGAAGTTCGACCGGCACCCCGACGGCGGGGAGCGTGACGGTGACCATGAAGATGATCAGCAGCACCAGCATCACGTCGACCAACGGGGTGACATTGATCTCGGCCATAGCCGCGCGGCGCGAGCGCTTTGAGCGGCGGCGGGAAGACAGATTCATTGCCATCTTTCAACTCCCATCGGCGGTGGAGCCGCCGCAAGGGCGACCGCCCGCCCGCAGCGACGCGGCCGCAAGGCCGCATGAGCGAGGATTTCGCGCGCCGGATGGCGTGCGGAAAACGAAAAAGCCATCAGGCGCGGTCCAGCTCGCGGCTGAGGCCAGTGTGGAGCTTGTCGGCAAAGCGCTGAAGCACCGCCTCGTACCGATCAACCGCCCCACCGAAGCGGTTGTAGGCGATGACGGCGGGGATAGCGGCGAACAGGCCGATGGCGGTCGCAAACAGCGCCTCAGCGATACCGGGGGCAACGACTGCCAGCGAAGCGCTCTGCTGCGCGCCGATCTGGAAGAAGCTGTTCATGATCCCCCACACCGTGCCGAACAGGCCCACAAACGGCGCAACCGAGCCGACCGTGGCGAGGAAATTCAGCCGCCCGGCAAGCTCATCCGCTTCCTCAGCGATCTGGCTGTCCATTGCGGCGGCGATGCGCTGGCGGGTGGCGTCACGGTCAACCGGCTGCTTCGCGGTCGACTTGCGCCATTCGTCCAGCCCGGCGGCGGCGACCCGTGCGGCGGGGACTTCGTTTCTCACCTGCTTGGTCAGCAGTGCCTCCCGGTCACGCTGTTCCCAGAATTCCGCCTCATACGCGCGCGACTTCTTGCCGAGCGCGCCAATCCGCATCGAGAAGGAGACGATGATCGTCCACACCCACACGCTCGCCAGCAGCAGGCCGACCATCACCGCCTGCACGATGATATCGGCCTGAAGGAACAGTTCGACCGGATCGAGCCGGGTCGGGGCAGTGGCAGCAGCAGCGCTGAGCAGGGCAAACGTCACGGGTTCGGGTTTCCTTGGTTCATGAAATGGGCAAAAGCCGCGCGCCATTCAGCAGGCTGGCGGCGGGGGCGGCCGTCGAGGGTGATGAAGCCGACGCGCAGCTGCGCCTCGCACAGCATCTCATCCCCCCGCCGCGCCATCTGATGCATCCGGCACGAAGCTGCACCAAGTTCGGTGCAGCGGGTTTCGATCACCACATCATCATCGAGCTTGGCCGGGCGCCAATATTTGAGGTTCACCTCGGACAGCGCATAAGCACCCTCGCCGCCTTCGATCGCCGCGCGCTGATCGATCCCGAGCAGCCGCAGCAAATCGCTGCGCGCACGTTCGAACCAGCGCAAGTAATTGGCGTGGTAGGTGATCCCCGACAAATCGGTGTCCTCGTAATAGACGCGCACGGCGTAGAGATGCTGCGCACCGTCAAGGATGCCGCCAGGAGGGTTGGGAGAGATCATAGCTGCCACCTAGCCGAGCGCGGAATCGCTGCAAAGGCCGCTGTTTGCGTTTTGTCGATGAACAGCGGTGTAACGAGGGCCGAGCGCCCTTACCGCCGCGCGATCATCGGGCCGAGCGGTTCACCCCCGAAGATATGGACGTGCAGGTGTGGCACTTCCTGCCCGCCATGCGCGCCGATATTGGCGAGCAGGCGGTAACCGGGTTCGACCAAACCCTTGGCCCGCGCCACTTCGCCCACGGCGCGGATGAAGCCGCCGATTTCCGCATCCGAAGCCTTGGCGCTGAAATCGTCCCAGCTGACATAGCGCCCCTTGGGGATCACCAGCGTATGCACTTCGGCCTGCGGGTTGATGTCCTCGAAAGCGAAGGCCCAGTCGTCCTCGTAGACTTTGCGTGACGGGATTTCCCCGCGCAGGATGCGGGCGAAGATGTTGGTGTCATCGTAAGGCAGGGTCGGGTCGATCGGCATTATTCGCTCCGTGCAGCTTTTTCGGCGAGACCGGACACGCCCTCGCGCCGGTCGAGTTCGGCCATGACCTGTTCGAGTGTCACGCCCTTCTCGGCGAGCAGCACCATCAGGTGGAACAACACATCCGCCGCTTCGCCCACCAGTTCGGCTTCGTCCCCTGCGAGCGCAGCGATCACGGCTTCAGTCGCTTCCTCGCCGAGCTTCTGGGCGATGGTCTTCAGCCCCTTGGCATGGAGTTTCGCCACGTAGCTTGTCTCAGGGGAAGCCTGAAGGCGCTGGGCAATGGTGGCTTCGAGGCGGGTAAGGGTGTCCATGCATTCTCCCATAGGCAAGGCTTACCGGGACATAAAGCCCCTCACCCGCCAGGAGGCGAAGGGAAGAAGAGGGTTTCGCGCAAAGACGCAGAGGGAAGGGAGACGCGGAGAAGGTTACGCGGCGAAGCCGCGGATTGTTCACACAAAGGCACGAAGACACAAAGATGTGGCACCAGGTCGCACCGGGAGCTGCCCTCTTCGTGCCTTTGTGTCTTCGTGTGAAATCATGAAGGCCGCTGGCGCGGCAGGCGCAGTTCAACCCCGCGCCGGAAGCCCCGCAGCCCTGAGCGCGGCGTGCGCCTCGGCGATGGTGTGGGTGCCGAAGTGGAAGATGCTCGCGGCTAGCACCGCGCTGGCGTGGCCCTTTGTTACGCCATCCACCAGATGCTCAAGGCTCCCCACTCCGCCGCTGGCGATCACCGGCACGCTGACGGCATCGGCAATCTCGCGGGTCAGAGCGAGGTCGTAGCCGCGCTGCGTCCCGTCCCCGTCCATCGAGGTGACGAGCAATTCGCCCGCGCCCAGATCGGCGACCTTGAGCGCATATTCGACCGCGTCGATCCCGGTCGGCTTGCGCCCGCCATGGGTGAAGATTTCCCAGTTCCCGCGCGGGGTGCGGCGCGCATCGACACTGGCGACCACGCACTGGCTGCCGAACTTCGCGGCAATCTCGCCCACCAGCTCTGGCCGGGCGACCGCCGCGCTGTTCACGGCGACCTTGTCCGCTCCTGCCAGCAATAGCGCGCGCGCATCCTCGGCAGAGCGCACCCCGCCGCCGACGGTCAGTGGCATGAAGCACACCTCCGCCGTCCGCCGCACCATATCGAGCAACGTGCCGCGTCCTTCGTGGCTGGCGGAAATATCGAGAAAGCACAGCTCATCCGCGCCCGCCGCATCATAGGCGCGCGCCTGTTCGACCGGATCGCCCGCGTCCTTGAGGTCGACGAAATTCACGCCCTTGACCACGCGGCCATTGGCGACGTCGAGGCAAGGGATCACGCGGATACGAACGGTCATCGGGCGGGGCTCAAAGTGACGGTCATTTCAGGCTCCTTGGGCAGGCAATGCTCGCCAACGCAGGTCGGCTCGCCGCGCCATGTGTGGACCGCGACCGGCCACAGGAAACTCAGGAAGAACGCTCCCGCCATGCCGTAGACCAGCCCGTTCTTGCCATAACGCGGGGCGAGAAAGTGATCCGCAGCGAGCGCGAACCCCATGAAGACGATGATGTTGATGAGCGCAATCTCGACCGTGCCAATGGTCACCCCCGCAAGGAAGGTCAGGCACAGGAACAGGAAGCCCATCAGGCGCATTTCTTGTTATCCTCGGCCCGAAGGGGCCTGCGGGCGCCCGGTCGGGCTTGCGGTCGCTGGCGCGACCGGAACGTGCCCGGCGGCAATCGTCACACTCGTTGGCCCATCGCAATCGCCGCCGCCAGGTCAAGCCGCCCTTCATACAGCGCTCGTCCGGTGATGACGCCCTCGATCCCCTCATGCGCGTGGAGCGCCAGCATATGGATATCGTCCAGACCCTTTACGCCCCCGCTGGCGATCACGGGAATATCGACGCGGCGGGCCAGATCGACGGTCGCCTCGATGTTCACGCCCTTCAGCAACCCGTCGCGGCCAATGTCCGTGAACAACAGCGAGGCGACGCCTGCATCTTCGAAGCGGCGGGCGAGGTCGGTGACGGGAACGTCGGAGACTTCCGCCCAGCCCTCGGTCGCGACCATGCCGTCTTTCGCGTCAACCGCGACGACGATGCCGCCTTCCCATTCGCGGGCCATGTCCTTGACGAATTCAGGGTTCTTGAGCGCAGCGGACCCCATCACCACCCGCGCCACGCCGAGATTGAACCATCCTTCGACCGCCGCCGCATCGCGGATGCCGCCGCCCAGTTGCACATAGCCGGGGAAGGCTTCGATAATCGCTTCCACCGCCGCGCGGTTGCGGCTTTCGCCCGCAAAGCTGCCGTCGAGGTCGACCACATGGAGATGCTCGGCGCCTGCCTCTGCAAAGATCATCGCCTGCGCGGCCGGATCATCGCCATAGATCGTGGCCCGGTCCATGTCGCCTTCGGACAGGCGCACGACCTGACCGTTCTTGAGGTCGATTGCTGGGAAGACGATCATGGGTTGCTGCCCCCTCTCCAAGCTTCGCTAGCCGCTGACGCGGCAAGCTGCGCTATCCTCTCCCGCAAGGGGAGAGGATATGCGCGATCCCACTCCTCTCCCCATGCGGGAGAGGATACGAAGGCTTGGCAGCTTGCCTGCCTAGCCGGAGTTGGAGAGGGGCCCTTCACGGATACCACTCCAGAAAGCGCCGGAGTGTCGCCAGCCCATAGGCTTGGCTCTTTTCCGGGTGAAACTGCACGCCGATCATGTTGTCGCGGGCGACGGCGGCGACCAGCCCCTCGCCGTGATCGGTCATGGCGGCGACATCATGCGGGTTGTCGGCGGCGAAGTGGTAGGAATGGAGGAAATAGGCCTCTCCCTCCTCAATCACCGCAGAGCCCCGCGCATGGGGCAGCAGGGCGACATCGTTCCAGCCCATGTGCGGCACCTTAATCGCCGGATCGGACGGCTGGATCAGCCGCACCTCGCCCGGCACCCAGCCGAGGCCGGGGGTTTCGCCGTGTTCCAGCCCGCGGGTCGCGAGCAATTGCATGCCCACACAAATGCCAAGGAACGGCGCGCCGCCCACGTGAACGCGCTCGGTCATGGCTTCGACCATGTGCGGGATCGCGCGCAGGCCTTCTGCGCAGGCCTTGAAGCTGCCCACGCCGGGCAGGACAATCCGGTCCGCCGCGCGCACCACGTAGGGATCGGCGGTAACAGTCACCTCCGCCCCGGCCGCCTTCAAGGCATTGTGCACCGAGTGAAGGTTGCCCGCGCCGTAATCGACCAAGGCAACAACCTCAGGCATTTTTGCTTTCCGCACGCCCATCCGGGCGCGCGGTCCTCGCTAGGCGCGCGGCAAAGCCGCGCCCGCTGCGGGCGCGCAGTCGCGCTTGCGGCTGCGGTGCAGCCGTTCCAGCGCTTCTACGCATTGAAAGCCTCCAGCCCCGGCCCGACAAAGCGTGGGGTCCATTGGATGATGGTCAGGTCGGCCAATTGGTGGAGCATGAAGGGGTCGCTCATCAGCAGCGCCTCAGCCTCAGAGCGGCTCGCAGCCTTCACAAAGATCAGCCCGCCGTCGCGCGGCTCGCGCGGGCCCCAGGCGAGGAAATGCCCCGCCTCGTGCCCGGCTTTCAGCCATGCGAGGTGATCGGCCAACACCGCGTCGACCTGTTCGATCGGGACAGTGTAGGTCAGCGACGCGATAAAGATGCTAGCCACCCAGCTGCCCCTTGGTGCTCGGGATCGCGCCGCCTTTGCGCGGGTCACGTTCGACCGCCTGCCGCATTGCGCGGGCGAAGCCTTTATACAGGCTCTCGCAGATGTGGTGATTATTGCTGCCGTAGAGCAGTTCCATGTGCAGGGTGATGCCCGCGCTCTGACTGACCGAATGGAACCAGTGCTCGATAAGCTCAGTGTCCCATTCGCCGAGCTTTTCCTGCGTGAACTTCGCCTTCCACACCAGGAAAGGCCGCCCGGAAATGTCCAGCGCCACGCGGCTCAGCGTCTCGTCCATCGGCGAATAGGCCGCGCCGTACCGGCCGATCCCCGCCTTGTCGCCCAAGGCCTGCGTGATCGCTTGCCCCAGCGCAATCGCCGAATCTTCAGTGGTGTGGTGCTGGTCGACATGCAGGTCGCCCTGCACCTTCATCGTCACGTCGATCAGCGAATGGCGGCTGAACTGTTCGACCATGTGATCAAGGAACCCGATCCCGGTCGACACATCATAGGCGCCCGTGCCGTCGAGATTGACGTGGATCGCGATTGTCGTCTCGGTGGTGTTACGCTCTACCGAGCCGGTGCGCTGCGGGGTTTGGGCGGGGGTGCTGGCCATATTTTGGCGCTATAGTCCGCTTGGCCCACATGACAAGCATCGCGCGCATGGTACGGGCCATGGGCATGCGAACCTGTGCATAGCGGAGCTTGGCACAAACCGTTGCGAAACCCCGCCAAACCTGTGCGGCAATCCTGCGTCAAAGCGGGATGGGGGCTTGACCAAGCCCGCGCGCGGCGTCACCAATCGCCGTGTGATGACCAGCGACGCTCCCGACAGCCTGATCCCCTATGACGAAATCGTGCAGGAAGCCCTGCGTGCGGTCGTCGGCCGGGTGCTCGGCTCGATTGTCAGCGGCGGCAGCACCTTGCCCGGCGCGCACCATTTCTACATCACCTTCAAAACCGGCGCGCCCGGCGTGTCGATCCCGCCGCACCTGCGCGAACGCTTCCCGGATGAGATGACCATCGTGCTCCAGAACAAGTTCTGGGATCTTGAGGTCTTCCCGCATAGCTTCACGGTCAGCCTCACCTTCAATCAGGTGCCGGCAAAGTTGCAGATCCCTTTCGCTGCGATCACCGCCTTCGTCGATCCGGCGGTCGATTTCGGCCTCCAGTTCCAGGCTGCGGTGGAGGAGCTGGAGCCCGAAGCCCACGAAGACGCCGAAAATGACGGGCCGGACACGGATCCCGATGGCTCGAACGTGGTCAGCATCGATTTCGGGCGCAAGAAGTAGGCCCGATGGCGCGGGGCAAGGGGGCGATCAAAGGCAAGCGCGGCAAGGCCGCAGCTGCGCCGCCCGCTCCTGCCGCGACCAAGTCAAACCCAACCGGTCCCGCCGGCCTGCCGCTGCCCAGCCCGGTGGCCGGTACCAATCTCGTGATCGCCGACATCGTCTTGCGCGCCGCTGGCGGAATGCTGCGCAACCGGATGGAGCGCGGACTGCTCGTCAAAAGCTATGACAAGGCGAAGGCCGACAAGCTGGTCGACGGTCGCGGATTGGCCACCAGCGTAGCCTTGTGGGGCGCGAGCCACCTTGCGCGCCGCTCGCCCATCGGGCTGGCGGTGGTGGCAGGCGGGCTGGCAGCCAAGGTGTTCTACGACCGGGGCAAGCGACTCGAGGCAAAGCGCAGGGCGCGCAAGACACCCACTGGCGAATCCTGATCGCCGCTTGATTTGCACGCCTGTGTTGGTGCAACGGGGCCTATGGGCGACACCTCACACCACGCAGACGACACGCTCCATCGCCGGGGCCTGATGTTCATCCTCTCCTCGCCCTCGGGCGCGGGCAAGACGACGCTGTCGCGGATGCTGCTGGCCAAGGACGCCGAGATCAAGCTCTCGGTCTCCGCCACCACCCGCCCGCCGCGCCCAAACGAGGTCGACGGGGTGCATTACCACTTCGTCACCGAGGCCGAGTTCGACCGCATGGTCGAAGAAGACGACTTCTACGAATGGGCGCATGTCTTCGGTCACCGCTATGGCACCCCCAAGGGCAAGATCCGCGCCGCGCTGAAGGAAGGGCAGGACTTCCTGTTTGATATCGACTGGCAGGGCACGCAGCAGCTGTACCAGAAGGACCAACAGGACGTAGTGCGGGTGTTCATCCTGCCGCCGTCGATCGATGAGCTGCACCGCCGCCTGAAGGGCCGAGCCACCGACAGCACCGACGTCATCAACGCCCGCATGGAACGCGCCCGCGCCGAGATCAGCCACTGGGACGGCTATGATTACGTGATCATCAATGATGATGTGAACGTATGCTTCGACAAGGTCCACGCGATCCTCGAAGCCGAACGCATGAAGCGCGCGCGTCAGACCGGGCTGATCCCGTTTGTGCGCGGCTTGATGGGCTAACTGCTGGTCGCAGGCCGGAGAGCCGTTTGTCGCAATTGTGATAAATCGGTCGCAAATGTCATATATCTGACACTCAAACGACATATCCGCGCCTCGCAGCCAGCTTATTGTGAGCGGGCATATTGCGAAAGCGGTAGTTCATGTCCCGCCCTTCTCTTGGCTTCGCCGTCCGCCTGATCACTGCCGGTCTGCTGGCCAGCACTTGCGCTCCTGTAATGGCGCAGACCGAATCACCCGCCAGTTCGCAAGCGCCCGATCAGGCAACCACCATCGCCGATCTTCAACGTCAGATTGATGAATTGAAGGCGATGGTCAGCGCGCTGCAAACGACTCAGGCGGCCCCTTCGCCTGGCCCGACACCGGTTGCTGTGCCCGCGCCCGCAGCGCCCGCTCCTGTCAGCGCCCCGCCCGCGCCGGAATCGATCCCGCTCGCCGGTGCCACACCCAAGCCCAAGCGCGAGGCGTGGTATGAAAAGCTGCGCCTGCGCGGTTACACCCAGATGCGCTTCAACCAGATCGTCTCGGGCGACGCCGACGCGCCCGCCGGGGTTTCGCGCCTGCGCTCGATCCACGATAGCGCGGTGAACGGCGACAGCAATTTCACTTTCCGCCGGATGCGACTGGTGCTGCAAGGCGACCTGAACGAGCACGTCTCGCTCTACTTCCAGCCTGACTTTGCCGCCGCTGTTTCCAACCAGTCGGTCGGCGAACGGCGCGAAGGCACGGTGTCCTTGCGCGATATGTATGCCGATGTCTTCCCGACCGGTGACAAATCGTTCCGCATCCGGCTCGGCCAGTCAAAGGTGCCCTATGGCTGGGAGAACATGCAGTCCTCCTCCAACCGCTTGGCGCTGGACCGTACCGATGCGATCAACTCCGCCGCGTCGGGCGAGCGTGACCTTGGGATCGTCGCCTATTACACCCCGCCGCGTGTGCAGGCGATCTGGGACCGGCTGGCGGATGATGGGCAGAAGCTCTTCGGCAATTACGGCGCCTTCGGGTTCGGCGTGTTCAACGGGCAGGGCCTCAACCGCACCGAAACCGATAATGACCTCATGGCGGTCGCGCTGGCGACCTGGCCGTTTGAGCTCGATGGTCTGGGCCTCAATGGTCAGGTGTTCGAGATCGGCGGTTCGGTGATGCGCAACACCATCCGCCCGGAAATCCGCACCGGCGGGGTCAGCCCGGTGGGTTTCAAGGACAACCGCGTCAACCTGCACGCGATCCTCTATCCTCAGCCCTTCGGCGTTCAGGCGGAGTGGAACTGGGGCACGGGGCCGGAATTCGTCCCCGCCACCGGCCGGATCGAGGAACGCCCGGTTGACGGCGGCTACGTGCAGGTGATGGCCAAGATCGACCAGACGCCTATCGGCACGATCCACCCCTTCGCCCGCTGGCAATATTACCGCGGCGGCTTCAAGGCGGCGATCAACGCTCCCCGGCTGGAAACCGAGGAGCTGGAGCTGGGCCTCGAATTCCAAATCGACCCGGCGCTGGAGATCACCACCACCTATGGCTGGGCGTCACGCAAGGAGGCCGATGAGCGCCGCTTCGGGCAGGCCGAGGGGCAGATCCTGCGCGTACAGGCGCAGTGGAACTACTAGGTCGGACCTACTGATCCGGGTCGCTGATGCCGGGAAACTCCGGCGGTATTTCGTCCGGACCGCGACCGGGCTCGTCGATATCGGGCGGAGTGGGCTCGGTTTCGTCGGGCGTGGGCGGGAACGGTTCGCTGGGCTGCGGCGGCGCTTCCACCGGCGGCGCGGTGGGTTCGACCGTATCGGGCGTGGGCGTGGGTACTGTGGCCATTGGTGGTCTCCGCTCAGTCGGACTGTGCACACTGCATCAGCCGTCCCGCATGCCGACCGTGCCGTTGCTCGGCGCGGCTCGCTCTATTCTAGTATAGCCGACGCCGAATAAGAAGGGCCGGAGGATCGCTCCCCCGGCCCCTGTGCTTGGCGCTGAAAGGTGGATCAGTGCCCGCCGCCGCTCGGATCGGCGAAGTGGTTCGGCAGCAGCGCATTGACCACCCCGCCATCCACCGTCAGCGTCTCACCCACTACGTAATCGCCCGCGCGGCTGCACAGGTAGATCGCGGCGGCGGCCATGTCTTCGGCGGTGCCGATGCGCTTGGCCGGGATGCCCGAGGCGCTGGCGTCAGGCGCGTCCTTGGCGGCCTTGTTCATCTCCGACGGGAAAGCGCCGGGCGCGATGGAGGACACCACGATATTGTCCTGGATGAGCCGCGCGGCCATGCGCCGGGTCAGCTGGATCACCGCGGCCTTCGACGCCTGATAGGCATAGGTTTCCCACGGGTTGATCCGCTGACCATCAATCGACGAGACGTGGATCACCTTGGCCGGATGCCCGCCCTTGCCGCCTGCGACCAGCAGATCATGGAGCTTTTGCGTCAGGAAGAACGGGGTCTTGACGTTCAGGTCCATCGTCCGGTGCCACCCGGCTTCGGAGAACTCGAGGTAAGGCTGACCCCATGCGGCCCCGGCATTGTTGATGAGGATATCGAGCCGCGTCTCGCGCGCCTTCAACTCATTGGCGAGGCTGACCATGCCGTCCATCTGGCTGAGGTCGGCGGGGATGCCGATCACCCGGTCCGCGCCGAATTGGTCGATGGTGTCCTGCATCTGGTCACGCTTGCGCGCCGAGATATAGACCTTGGCGCAGCCCGCTGCGAGCAGGCCCTCGACGAACATCTTGCCGATGCCCCGCGAGCCGCCGGTGACGAGGGCAATGCGACCTTCGAGGCTGAAAAGTGATTGAATGTCCATGTGATCAATATCCGCTCAGGGTGGCCACGCGGTTCGCGTGGAAATAGGCATCGCCCAGGAATTCGGCCAAGGCGCGGTCGCGCTTCATGTAGAGGCCGATGTCGTATTCGTCGGTCATGCCGATGCCGCCGTGCATCTGCACGCCTTCCTGCACCGCAAGCCGTGCGGTCTTGGCGACCTTGGCCTTGGCAACGCTCGCCATCAGATCGGCATGGGCCGAGCCGCCGTCGAGCAATTGCTGCGCCTTGATGGTGGCGGCACGGGCGATTTCGACTTCGGAATAGAGGTGGCTGGCGCGGTGCTGGAGCGCTTGAAACTCGCCGATCAGCTTGCCGAATTGCTTGCGCTGCTTGAGGTAATCGACCGTCATGTCCATCGCCCCGCGCGCCACGCCGACGCCTTCCGCCGCCGCTCCGACCCGGCCCGCCAGCAGCATCGCATCGAGCACAGCGCGCCCGCCGTCGATCTCGCCGATGACCGCATCGCCGTCGAGTTCCACTGCGTCGAACTTGGTATGGGTCGCCATCGAACTATCGACCAGCCGCACCACATCATGGCTCATGCCGCTGGCGTCCTTGGGCACGGCGAACAAGGTGATCCCGTCGGCATCCTCGTCCGATCCTGAAGTGCGGGCAGCGACCACGATCATGTCGGCACTGCCGCCGTGAATGACAAAGCTCTTGGCCCCGCTCAGCTTGAAGCCGTTGCCCGACTTTTCGGCGCGGGTGGTGATGCGGCTGGGGCGGTGCTTGGCGGTCTCGTCGATGGCAACGGCGAAGACGCTATCGCCTGCGATCAGACCCGGCAGGTAGCGGCCCTTCATATCCTCCGAGCCGTGCTTCAGCGCCGTCGCCGCCAGCACCGCGGAGGTCAGGAACGGCGAAGGCGTGAGGTTGCGGCCGATTTCCTCTAGCACGATCCCGGCTTCGACGTGGCCCATGCCGAGCCCGCCGTCCGCTTCCTCGACCAGCATCCCGGTGAAGCCCATTTCGGCCATCTGCTTCCACAGGCCATGGCCGAAACCGTCCTTGCAATTGCGGTCGCGCCAGTGGCGCAGCTGCTTGGCGATATTGCCTTCCTCGGCGATGAAGCCGCGCGCGGTATCGGCAAGCATCGCCTGATCGTCGTTGTGATACAGGGGCATTGGTTTTCCTCTCCCGGAAATTTCTGTACGTCATCCCGGGCTTGACCCGGGACCGCTGTGATCTTGGTGCCAAGGGCGATAGCGGCCCCGGGTCAAGCCCGGGGCGACGCCACTTTCAAGCGCCCGGCAGGTCGAGAATGCGCTTGGCGATGACGTTGAGCATCACCTCGCTCGTCCCGCCCTCGATTGAGTTCGCCTTGGTCCGCAGCCAGCTGCGCGACGGCTTGCCGCCTTCGGTTTCCTCGCTGTCCCATTCGAGGCTGCGTGAACCGCCGACCGCCATCATCAACTCGTGGCGGCGCTTGTTCAGCTCGGTGCCGGCATATTTCATCATGTTCGGCTGCGCGGGGTGCGCCTTGCCGACCTTGATCTCGTCGAGGAACTTCTCACCCATCGCGGTGTATGCCAGCGCGTCGACATCGAACATCGCCAGCTCTGCGCGCAGCACCGGGTCAAGCTCATCGCCCAGCTTGGCTGAGTGGCGCTTCATCGCCGCGCCGATCCCGGCCGTGCGATCGCCGCCATCCGCGCCCGAGATCATCTCGCGCTCGTGGCCGAGCAGGTACTTGGCAACGTCCCAGCCGCGATTGATCTGGCCCACGTAGGCAGGGCAATCCTCGCCATAGGACTTGGGCACCGCGACATTGTCGAAGAAGGTTTCGCAGAACGGCGAGTTGCCGCTGATCAGCAGGATCGGCTTGGTGGCGACCCCTTCGCTGGCCATGTCGAACAGCATGAAGGTGATGCCCTGATACTTGTCCGCCTTGTCGGTGCGGACGAGGCAGAAGATCCAGTCGGCGTGGTCGGCATAAGACGTCCAGACCTTCTGGCCGTTGACGACCCAGTGATCGCCCTTGTCTTCGCCGAAGGTCTGAAGGCTCACGAGGTCGGAGCCCGAACCGGGTTCGGAATAGCCCTGACACCAGCGGATTTCACCGCGCGCGATTTCGTTGAGGAAGCGCTGCTTCTGGCCTTCGGTGCCGAAGTGCAGCAGCGCCGGGCCGAGCATCCAGATGCCGAAGCTGCTGAGCGGCGGGCGGGCGCCGATGCGGCCCATTTCCTCGCGCAGCACCTTGGCTTCTGCCGGCGAAAGCCCCGCTCCGCCATAGGCTTTGGGCCATGCGGGCACGGTGTAGCCCTTGGCCACGCAGGCTTCGAGCCACGCCTTCTGCGCATCATTCTTGAAGGTGGCGCGGCGGCCGCCCCAGTAGATATCGCTCTCGTCACGCACCGGTTCGCGCATCTCGGCCGGGCAGTTCGCCTCCAGCCATGCGCGGGTTTCGCTGCGGAATGTGTCCAGATCAGCCATCGGCCGAGTCTCCTCTCTCGTGTCTCTCACTTGACGCTTACGTTAGTGGCATTTGAAGGGCCCTCGCAAGGGCTCATCGCTGGTTCCGCCATGCCGTAGCGTCAGACCGGACGCGATTGACGACCGGCGCAATCGGTCTAGGTTCGAAACCGAAGTTGGGAGAGAGACATTGGCCGGATTCGGCGATTGGCGTGGCCTGAGGGACGGGCGCGGATGAGCATGATTGCCGGGCCGCTTCCGGGCAGGCTCAAAGTGATGCATGGGTTCGGCGCCGTGGCGTTCGGGGTCAAGGACGGCGGTTTTTCGTTCTTCCTGCTGCCGTTCTACAATCTGGTGCTGGGGGTGGATGCCGGGATCGTCGGCGCTGCTCTGGCGACTGCGCTGATCATCGATGCTTTCGCCGATCCGCTGATCGGGCACTTGTCCGACCGCACCTATACCCGCTGGGGCCGCCGTCTGCCGTGGCTCTATCTCGCCCCCATCCCGCTGGCGCTGGCCTGGGTGCTGATGTGGTCGCCGCCCTTCACCGGCGTGCCGACCTATTGGGAGATCGTCGCGCTGGCCGTGGGCGTGCGTCTGCTGCTGTCGGCCTGCGAGGTGCCCTCGATCAGCATGGTGCCGGAAATCACCAATGATTATGTCGAGCGCACCACGCTGTTCCGCTACCGCTTCCTGTCGGGCTGGGTTGGCGGGCTGACCATGTCGGTGCTGGCCTTCACCGTGTTTCTGCCGACCCCGGAATCGCAATTGCAGCCCGATGGCTATGCGGTGTTCGGCATGGTCGGCGCGGTGGTGATGCTGATCTCGGTGATCGGATCGGCCGCCGGACAGCATCCCTATGTCGCGCGATTGCCCGACAAGGCCCCGCCGCCATTCTCGCTACGGCTGGCATTTGCCGACATCTTCGACGCCTTCCGCGAACGCGCCTTCGTGATCTTCGCTTACGGTGCCTTGGCGGCTTACATCAGCCAAGGCGTGACGCTTTCGATCACGCTCTATGTCATCCGCTACGTGTGGCAGTTCAGCGAGCTGGCGTTCAAGCTCTACCCGCTGGCACTGGGCCTGTCGGTGGTGGCGATGTTCCTTCTGGTCGGCCCGCTGCACCGCCGCTTTGGCAAGCCGTTGAGCGGGGCGGGCGGCGCTTTGGCTGCACTCGCCATCGCAGGGACGCCCTATGTCCTTTACCTCATCGGATTCTGGCCGCAGACCGGCGGGGCGCTTTCGACCAGCCTGTTCATGGCCTTCATGGTGACCGCCAATACCGCGGGGGTTGTGTCGATCATCTCGGCAACGTCGATGGTGGCCGAGATTGTCGAGGCCTTCGAGGAACGCACCGGCAAGCGCGCGGAAGGCACCTTCTATGCGGGCAACTGGCTGATCCAGAAGTCGGCGACCGGCGGGGGCATTCTGCTGACCAGCCTGATCGTCGAAACCATCGGTCTTGAGCCCGGCACCGCGCAGGCTGCCGTCGCTCCTGATGTGGTCGCCAATCTTGCACTGGCCTACCTGTTGGTGACCGCCGTGCTGGCGTTGATTGCGGCGTTCTGGCTGGCCCGCTTCCCGATCACGCGCGCCGATCACGAGGCCCGCATCGCGACCCGTATTGCGGGTGAGCGTGCCGTTGCGGCAGGGGCTCTAACGCACAAATGAGAGCTTGGCGGGCGGACAAGGCTCTGCCACGGTCAATGCCAGATTCGGTTTTCAAATAGGACGAGAGAGGAACACCCCCATGGATTTCGAACCCACTGAACGCCAGGTCTATTGGCGCAACCGTGTGCGCGATTTCATCGAGACGCATGTGCGCCCCAACATGGACACCTACAAGGCGCAGGACGCCGCGGGTGATCGCTGGAAGGTGATCCAGATCATCGAGGACAAGAAGAAGCTGGCCAAGGACGCCGGCATCTGGAACCTGTTCATGCCGCCGCGCAACGACAGCCACCACCATGTCGACGACAGCTTCGAATTCGAAGGCCCGGGCCTCACCAACCTCGAATATGCGCTGTGCGCCGAGGAAATGGGCCGTCTTGGCTGGGCTTCGGAAGTGTTCAACTGCTCCGCGCCCGACACCGGCAACATGGAAGTGTTCCACCGCTACGGCACGCGCGAGCAGAAAGAGCAGTGGCTGCGTCCGCTGATGAACGGCGAGATCCGTTCGGCCTTCCTGATGACCGAGCCCAACACCGCCTCGTCCGACGCCACCAACATCGAGACCCGGATCGAGCGGGACGGCGATCATTACGTCATCAACGGCCGCAAGTGGTGGTCTTCGGGCCTCGGCGATCCGCGCTGCAAGATCGCGATCGTGATGGGCAAGACCAATCCCGATGCGCAGCGCCACGCGCAGCAGTCGCAGATCCTGATGCCGATCGACACGCCCGGCGTGAACATCCTGCGCCACCTGCCGGTGTTCGGCTACGATGATGCGCCGCACGGCCACATGGAAGTCGAGATGGTCAACGTCCGCGTGCCGGCGGAGAACATCCTGCTGGGCGAAGGGCGCGGGTTCGAGATCGCGCAAGGGCGCCTCGGGCCGGGCCGCATCCACCACTGCATGCGCACCATCGGTGTCGCCGAAGAGGCGCTGGCCAAGATGTGCCGCCGGTTGCAGGAGCGCGAAGCCTTCGGCAAACCGGTCTACAAGCATTCGGTCTGGGAAGAGCGCGTGGCGCGCGCCCGCATTGATATCGACATGACCCGTCTGCTCTGCCTCAAAGCGGCGGACATGATGGACAAGGTCGGCAACAAGTCGGCCAAGCAGGAAATCGCGATGATCAAGGTACAGGCGCCCAACATGGCGCTCAAGATCATCGACGATGCGATCCAGGCGCATGGCGGCGGCGGCGTGTCGGAAGATTACGGCCTTGCCTCGGCCTATGCCCACCAGCGCACCCTGCGCCTTGCCGACGGGCCGGACGAAGTCCACGCCCGCTCGATCGCGCACATGGAGTTCGCCAAGCACGCCCCCATCCCCGGCCCGACCGCCAACGCCCTGCGCGGCGATCATGGCCGGGTGGTCAATGAAACCGCGAGCTTCAGCTCGGGCGACATGGGCGTGGCGCGCTGATCAAGGCGCGCTGAGACCACGTTAAAACTGCCGTTCGTGCTGAGCTTGTCGAAGCACCGTTTTTCTTTTTGAACCTGAGCTACGAAGGAAGAACGGCCCTTCGACAAGCTCAGGGCGAACGGAGTTTGCTTGTGGCAAAAGCCGCCATTCTTGAAGCACCCGGCGAGGGGCTCAAAATCGCCGACGTCACCTATGCAGAGCCCGGCCCGCACGAGGTGTTGATCGACACCAAGGCCTGCGGGTTGTGCCATTCGGACCTGCACTTCATCGACGGGCATTACCCCCACGCCCTGCCCGCCATTCCGGGACATGAGGCAGCGGGCATCGTCCGCGCTGTCGGCTCCGAAGTGCGCACCGTGAAGCCCGGCGATCACGTGGTCTCCTGCCTCTCGGCCTTCTGCGGGCACTGCGAATTCTGCGTCACGGGCCGCATGGCGCTGTGCCTTGGCGGGGACACCCGCCGTGCCAAGGGCGATTCCTCGCGCATCGCCTTTGCCGATGGCTCGCCAGTCAACCAGATGCTCAACCTCTCGGCCCTGTCCGAACAGATGCTGATCCACGAACACGCCTGCGTTTCCATCGACAAGGATATGCCGTTCGACCGTGCCGCCCTGCTCGGCTGCGCGGTGACGACCGGTGCGGGGACGATCTTCAACGCCTGTAAGGTCACGCCGGGCGAAACCGTGCTGGTGGTCGGCTGCGGCGGGGTGGGTCTTGCCGTCATCAACGCCGCCAAGATTGCGGGCGCGAGCAAGATTATCGCCGCCGATCCGCTCCCTGAAAAGCGCGAACTGGCGAAGGTGCTGGGCGCCACCCACACCGTCGATGCCCTTGCCGAAGACGCCGCCAAGCAGATCATCGCGATCAGCGGCGGCGGGGTCGATTGGGGGATCGAAGCGGTGGGGCGTCAGGCTTCGGCCGACCTCGCGGTGGCAGCGCTCAAGCGCGGCGGGACCGCGGTGATCCTCGGCATGATGCCGCTGGATTGCAAGGTCGGGCTGTCGGCCTTCGACCTGCTCGGCGGGAAGAAGCTGATGGGCGCGCTAATGGGGATGAACCACTTCCCCGTCGACCTGCCGCGCCTCGTTGATTTCTACCTGCGCGGGCTGCTCGATCTCGACACGATCATCGCTGAGCGCATCACGCTCGATCAGGTGAACGAAGGCTTCAATACCATGCGCGCCGGACATTCCGCGCGCACCGTGGTGGTGTTCGACTGATGGATATTGATTACGACACAGAAATGGTCGGCACGGTCGAAGTGACCGAGAAGGACCAGCTCGATCTCGCAAGCCTCACCCGCTGGTTTGAAGCCAACGTCGAAGGCTTCGAAGGCCCGATCAGCTACACCAAGTTCAAAGGCGGCCAGTCGAACCCGACCTACCGGATCGACACGCCCGGTGCCTCCTACGTGCTGCGCCGCCAGCCGTTCGGCAAGCTGCTCCCGAGCGCCCACGCGGTCGACCGCGAATATGCGGCAATGACCGGGTTGTTCCCGACCGGCTTCCCCGTCCCGCGCACCTATGGCCTGTGCGAAGACCCGGATGTGATCGGATCGAAGTTCTTCGTGATGAGCATGGCCGATGGCCGCTCGCTGTGGAACGGCGCGCTCCCCGGGATGGAGCCCGCCGAACGCCGCGCGCTCTATCACGCGCTGATCGACACCATGGCCGATCTGCACCTCAACCAGCCCGACAAGATCGGGATGGGCGACTATGGCAAGCCGACCGATTACTGCGCGCGCCAGATCGCCCGCTGGACCAAGCAGTACAAGCTGTCAGAAACCGAGCTGATGCCGGAAATGGAGCGGCTGATCGAATGGCTGCCGCAGACCATTCCGCCGCAGCATGGATCATCGGTGGTGCATGGCGATTACCGGCTCGACAATGTGATCTTCCACAAGACGGAACCCCGCATCATCGCGGTGCTCGATTGGGAGCTGTCGACGCTGGGCGATCCGATTGCGGACTTCAGCTACCTGATGCTCAACTGGCACAATCCGGCCGATGGCCGCGCCGGGCTTCTGGGGCTGGATATCGAAGCGCTCGGCATTCCTTCGCAGGAAGAAGCCGTTGAGCGTTATGTCGCGCGCACCGGCTTCCCCGTGCCGCCGATGGACTGGTATTTCGCCTATAACCTGTTCCGCCTCGCCGGGATTATGCAGGGCATCAAGAAGCGCGTGATCGACGGCACAGCGTCCTCGTCCCATGCACAAGCGATGAGCGAACGGGTGCGCCCGCTGGCGGAGCGGGCCTATGAGTTCGCGCTGGCCGCGGGAATGCCTGCGTAACCCTTGGGCAGGCCCGCGCCGTTTACGTATGCCTGCCCAAGCCATGTGCAGCACGCTTGCCGAGTATTTCCGGCGCAGCTACGGCCACGCCCAATTTATATCCCACTTCCGTTCGCCCTGAGCTTGTCGAAGGGCTGCACTTCACTTCCTGCGCCGTTCCAGAAGAAGGACAGTCCTTCGACAAGCTCAGGACGAACGGGGATGGGAGTGTTGCTGGAGAACTTGCATGACCGATAGCCTGATTGCCGCCATCGAAGAGGCCTGGGAAAACCGCGCCGACATCACGCCGGGACATGAAGTGCGCCATGCGGTCGCCGATGCACTGGCGCTGCTCGACAGCGGCGAAGCGCGCGTGGCTCAGCCCGATGGCACTGGCGGCTGGAAGGTCAACCAGTGGCTCAAGAAAGCAGTGCTGCTCAGCTTCCGGCTCAACGACAACCGCGTAATGGAAGGCGGCGCAGCAGGCGAGGCGGCGTTCGACAAGGTGCCGCTCAAGTTCGCTGGTTGGGGTGAAAACCGCTTCCGCGAGGCAGGCTTCCGCGTGGTGCCCGGCGCGGTGGTGCGGCGCGGCGCGCATATCTCCAAAGGCGTCGTGCTGATGCCGAGCTTCGTCAACATTGGCGCTTACGTTGGCGAGAACACCATGATCGACACTTGGGCGACCGTCGGCTCCTGCGCGCAGATCGGCGCGAATGTGCACATCTCGGGCGGGGCCGGGATCGGCGGCGTGCTTGAACCGCTTCAGGCCGAACCCGTGATCATCGGTGACAACGCCTTTATCGGTGCGCGGGCCGAAGTCGCCGAAGGTGTGCGGGTGGGCGAAGGCGCGGTGCTTTCGATGGGCGTCTATCTCGGCGCCTCGACCAAGATCGTCGACCGTGCGACCGGCGAAGTCCATATGGGCAGCGTCCCGCCCTATGCCGTGGTCGTCCCCGGCTCAATGCCCGGCAAGCCCTTGCCCGATGGCACGATGGGGCCGAGCCTGTACTGCGCGGTCATCGTCAAGACGGT
>DLGU01000192.1 GCA_002482865.1 Porphyrobacter sp. UBA7686 | reverse complement strand
TGTCCGACAAAACGCAAACTCCGGTCGAGCCCGATCCGATGCTCGCTGCCTTCCGCAAGAGCATCGACAATATCGATGCCGCGCTGATCCACATGCTCGCAGAGCGGTTTCGGATCACGCAAGCCGTCGGCGAGTACAAAGCCAAGGTGACCCTGCCCCCGGCCGATCCCGCGCGTGAAGCACGGCAGATCGCGCGGCTGCGCAAGCTGTCGGAGGAAGCCGATCTCGATCCCGAATTCTCCGAGAAGTTCCTGCGCTTCATCATCGACGAAGTGATCCGCCACCACGAGCGCGCGGCTGCGGGCTAAGGCCTGTCGCTGTCTTCGGCGGCGGTAGGCAAGGTCGGTTCGGGCGGCGGAGGCGGCGGGGCAGATTGCTCTTGCCGTTGCTGCTCGCTGATTTGCCTCAGCAATTTCGCCCGTTCGCGCAGAACGCGCCGTTGGTTGCGGTTGTAGCTGCGGACGCTGCCGAAGTTGCCTTCGCCGATGCTATTGCCCCGCCCCTTGCGAGTCAGCGGCACGCCCAGGCAGGTCGCATCCTGTCCGCGCGCGCGATTGCATTCGGGGCCAATTCCCGTCTGGTCGATCACCGGAGCGACATAGGGATTGCTGAACACGGTGCGCTGGCCATCCAGCGTGTCGCCGGTGGCGCATCCGCCGAGCAGCGCCGCGACAAGGATCATGCTGAGACGGCTCTGCTTCATGCCGGCGCTGCTCCGGTTTGGGACGCGCTTTCAATTGCTTGGCCGCCATGAACTGAGAGTGAATTGGGCAGGAAAAGGAGCAGCGGCGATCACTCTTCCCGGCGTCTGCGCTTTCTTACTCAGAGGGCGGGCTTTCGGATGAGACACCGGGCGTCGGCGCAGCCGGACCTTGGCGGAGGGCGCGATATTCCTCCATCAGCGCGCGGCGTTCTTCCGGCGGCAATTGGCGCAGGGCCTCGCGCCGCTGTTCGGGTGACATGCGCCGCAACTGCCGCAGCCGTTCCAGCGCGCGGGCATCTTCGCGCAGCGGTTGCACGATGTCCTTACGGGTCAGCGCCTCGCCGTTTTCGACCTTGCGTTCCATTTCCGCACGCCGTGCGGCGATACGCTCGTCGGCAAGCTGCTGGCGGCGCGCCTGCGCTTCCTCGACGCGCTGCCGGAACGCCGCTTCTTCCTCAGGTGTCGGCACCGGGAGCCCTGCGGCTCGGCGGTGCCCAATCGTCTTGTCGATGCGCTGTTCGATACTCTCGCGCCGGGCGGCATAGCGGCCCGCGCGCACTTCATCGATCCGGCGGAAGGCTTCGCTGAGTTCCTCGGGCGTATCGACCGGGCCGACGATCTCGACCCTTGCGAGGCTCGCCGGTTCGCCAGCGGCGGGNNCCAAGGCTGGCCGGTTCGCTGGCGGCGTCCGGTGCTGCGGCGATCAAAGGCGCGGGCGCTGCGGCGCGGGCGGGCGGCTTGCCGGTAATGCTGGCCCAGACCTTTTCCGCCGAGGGGACAGGAATGGCGAATTGCTGGAGCAAGCCTGTCGCCGCCGCTGCAGTGGCAAGTGCGCCGAAGCTGGCGATGCCGATGGCGATCCCTCGCCCCAGCCGCCAGCCGCGCCCACTCGGCCGCTGGCGCAAATCCGGCAACGGCGCAGGACGCACCTCGGCGGCGGCGAGCACGCGGTCAGCGAAACCGGCGGAGAGGCCCGGCACGGCGTAATCGTCCAGCACCCGGGCCAGCGGGCTGCCGGGAACGATCGGCGCGCCCTGATCCTGTTCACTCACGCTCATGGCGCGTCTCCTTGCGCCGTCCACGCCTGCCGCAAGGCCGCGCGGGCGCGGTGCAGCAGGCTCTCGAACGCCTTGATGTTCATTTCCATTGCCTCGGCTGCTTCGGCATTGGGCAATTCCTCGTAATAGGTCAGCACGATCGCGGCGCGTTGCCGTTCGGGCAGCGCCATGATCAGTGTGCGGGCGGTACCGTCACGCTCGCCCGCTTCGATCAGTGTGTCGGCGAGCGGAGCCTCGTCCGCGCTGTCCGGTACAGCGCCGTCCGACAACCGCCGGGTGCGGCGCAGGCGGTCAATCGCGAGGTTGGTGACCACCCGTTGCAGCCAGCCGCCGAGCCTCAGCGTGGCCGCCGCCTGACTGCCAACCGGATGGCGCGCCGCGATCTTCGGCGCCTGATCCCACAATCGCAAACAGGCTTCCTGCACAATATCCTCGGCCTCATGGGCATCGCCGGTCATCCGGTGACAGGCGCGGTGGAGCGCGGCGGCGTGGCAGGCGATCACCTCGCGCAGCGCTGCCGGATCGCGTGCCGCCAGCCGTGCCGCCAATGCCGCATCATCGCCGGTACCGGCGGTACGCAAAGCAGAGGTTGAAGGCTCGCCGCTGGCGTTCATATCTTGGCGCAAATGGCCCCGTTTGCGTGTTGACCGGTCCGGTCCGTTACGCTTACAACGCGGGACTTGCGACAACCCTTCGCGGCCTGGGTCAATCGACGCGCGGGAGGCGCAATTCGACCAGTAACCCGCCCAGATCCTCGCTCTCGGACAGGGTGACGCTGCCGCCGTATATCTCAGCCACATCGCGCACGATCGCAAGGCCGAGGCCGGTACCCGGCTTGTCGGTATCGAGCCTGACGCCGCGATCAAAGATGCGGATCCGCTCGGCCTCGGGGATACCGGTGCCATCATCCTCGACCCAGATGAGGCACATCTTGGGATCGCGCGGGGTGTCGGCTTCGTCGGGGTCGATGGTGACGAAGACCGAACCGCCGCCATATTTGGCCGCGTTCTCGATCAGGTTGCCAAGCAGTTCGTCGAGATCCTGCCGCTCGAGCGAGACGGCGGCGTTCCGGTCACCGGCGATGTCGAGCCGGCCCTCGGGATAGAGCCGCTCGACCGCACGGCGCACGGCTTCGGCGCTGGCCATGACGTTGGTACGCGCATGGCCGACGGCGCGGCGGCCGACGGCGCGGGCGCGGGCCAAGTGGTGGTCGACATGGCGCTGCATCGTGCGGGTCTCACGCATCACCGCTTCGCCAAGATCCGGCGCGCGGGCGGTGGCAGCGTTGGTCAGCACGGTCAGCGGGGTCTTCAACGCATGGGCCAGATTGCCCGCATGGCGGCGCGCTTCTTCGGCCTGCCGCTCGGAATGTTCGAGCAGCGCGTTCAGCTCCTCGACCAGCGGCTGCACTTCCAAGGGCAGCGGCTCGGTGATGCGGTTCGCGCCGGTGGTGCGCAGGTTCTGGATCGCCGCCCGCACGCGCCGCAAGGGCGAGAGGCCGTAACGGATCTGGAGCAGTGCCATCACCAGCAGGCCCAGGCCCAGCACTGCAAAGCTCCAGATCAGGATCAGCCGCACCCGCCCGATCTGCGTGTCCATCTGCTCGGTCGCGCTGGCGACGGCGAAGGTCCAGCGGGTCTCGCTTCCGGGCAGGATCACGGTGCGTTCGGCAAGGCGCAGCGGCTCGCCCTTGAACTGGTCCGAGTTGTAGAAATGGATATCGCTGTCGAAATGGTCGCCTTTGGCGTCAGCACCTTGCAGCTTCAGGGTGCGGTCCCACAAGCTGCGCGAGGGCCAGGGTTCGTAATTGCCGCCGCTGATTTGCCAGTATAGCCCGCTGCCCGGCTCAAGAAAGCGTTGGTCGCCGAGGGTGCGGTAGAAATAAACCTCGCCGCTCGCATCGATTTCGGCAGACGCGATCATGGCGGTCAGGATGTAGTCGAGCTGTTCGTCGAAATTGGCTTCGACCTGCGTGGTCAGGGTACGTTCGAGCGCTATGCCACCGCCGAGCAGGAGAACAAAAATCCACCCTGCCGCAATCAGCCCCATGCGCCGCGCAAGGCTGGCGCGCGGTTGCGCCGTGGCCGCTGTGCTCACGTGATCCGGCACACCTTCAGCCTCGCCCGCAGGCAAGACGACAGGTGCATCGCCGCCGAGCGCCGCCGCCTCAGGCGCGCGGCTGGTCGGCGGGGTCGTCGAGGCTGTAACCGAGGCCACGGATGGTCGTTATCACGTCTGCGCCAAGCTTCTTGCGGATGCGGGTGACGAAGACTTCGATAGTGTTGGAATCGCGGTCGAAGTCCTGATCGTAGATATGCTCGATCAATTCGGTGCGGCTGACCACCTTGCCCTTGTGGTGCATCAGGTAGCTCAGCAGCTTGTATTCTTGCGCGGTCAGTTTGACCGGCTCACCATCCAGCGTAACGCGGCCCGAACGGGTGTCCAGCCGGACATCGCCCGCGGTGAGTTCCGATGAGGTATTGCCCGAAGCGCGCCGGATCAGCGCGCGCAGGCGGGCGATCAGCTCTTCGGTCTGGAACGGCTTGGCGAGGTAATCGTCAGCACCCGCATCCAGCCCTGCAACCTTGTCCGACCAGCTGTCCCGCGCCGTCAGCACGAGCACTGGGAAGCTCCGCCCTTCGCGGCGCCACATGCCGAGCACGGTCAACCCGTCGATCTCAGGCAGGCCGAGGTCGAGCACCACAGCATCGTAATCCTCGGTCGAGCCCATGAAGTGCCCGTCCTCACCATCGACCGAAAGGTCGACAGCATAGCCCTGCCCTTCAAGTGTCGATTTGAGCTGTGCGCCAAGGGTCGGTTCGTCTTCGACGATCAGAATGCGCATGATCCACCATTTCCAAGCTTAATGTTGCGCCGGGTCGTGCGCTTTTGCCGCTCACGCGTCAAGCAAGCGCCGCGTGCCTGTGCCGCTGCTTTCCCCCGATGAAAAAGCATATCCGCCCGCCCGTCAGCGCGAACGGCCGATGATCCGCCCAGTGCGGGCGTCCACATCGACATGGGTGACGCGGCCATCCTTGATGAACTTGAGCCGATAAGCCCGCGCGGTCGAATCATAGGCAAAACCGAGATATTCGGCGCCCTTCATCATCGGCAGGATCTTCGCCTCGATCTCGCCCGAACGCATGATGTTGCCCGCTTGCGCTTCGCGCCGGGCCTCACCCTGATCCCCGCGCGCCTGATCCTGCTGCGCCGCAGCGGGCGCAGTCACCAGCGCCGCAGCGGCCAGCGAACCAAGGATCAGGGCGGGAAAGCGTTTCATGACAGGATCATGCCTAGCTGAGGTCCATTGAACAAGTCGTGAATGGCACTACTTCGCGGGCGAGCCGCTATTCTTGACCAGTTCGTAGGTGATCGAAATGTTCACCCCGGCCTGAACCATGCCCGGCTGCACAGGCGCAGCATCGACCTTCGTAGCGCTCAACCGCATTTCCGCCATCTGCGGCATCGGGCTATTGCCGGTCAGCCCTTCGCTGATCGCCAACACCTTGGCGCCGTCATAGCCGAGCATCACGGCATAGGCTTTGGCCTGCGCCTGAGCCCGCTCGACCGCGCGCTTGCGGGCCGCGTCCTTGGCAGCGGTGTCATCATCAATGCTGAAAGTCGGCCCGTTGATGTCATTCGCCCCGGCTTCGACCAACGCATCGAGCACGCGGCCCGTATCGTCGATCTTGCGCAGGATCACGCTCACCCGGTTCGATGCCATGTAGCCGCGAAACACCTGGCGCTGGGTCGCCTGATCGTAATCATAGCGCGCGTTCAGGTTGATGCCGGTGGTCTGGATGTCCTTTTCGGCCACGCCCAGCGCCTTGATCCGCGCGATCACCTTCTGCATCTCGGCCGAGTTCTGGCGGAGCGCCTCGGTCGCGGTCGGCGCTTCAGTGGTAACGCCTGCGCCGATCGTGGCGGTATCCGGGGCGACATCGACGCTTTCATAAACGTTGAGTTCGACCACCGGGCCGGTCGCGGCGATATCGACATTTGCGGCAAGCGCCGCTGCAGGAAGCGTCAGCGCCGAGGCGGCGATAAAGGCAATGGCGGGTTTCATCATGGTAAGTATTCCTCCGATTGGTCGCGCCTCTGCACCCGTTCAGCTTTCGCTGCACTGAACCGGCGGGAAACGCGCTCTTGTGGCGCGGAGGCCAAGCCCCTACTTGGCGCATCCCATGGCACAGCCCCCCATCTTCTCGCTCGAAGGCATCGCATTGCAGCAAGGCGGGCGCTGGCTGTTCGGCGGCCCAACCCCCACCAGCGGCGCGGCACCCATCGATCTTCACGTGCTGCCGGGTGACCGGCTGGCGCTGATCGGGCGGAACGGCGCAGGCAAGACCACGCTGTTGCGGCTGATCATGGAGCGCATCGATGCCGACCGCGGCGCGCGGCGGATCAAGCCGGGGACGCGGATCGTGTTTCTGGAACAGGACCCGGATTTCGGCGACGCTGAGACGCTAATGGACTTCGCGCTCGGCGGAGAACTGCCGCCCGAACGCCACGAGGTGGAAGCTATCGCGGGCCAGCTCGGCATCGACATGAGCCGCGAGGCTGCAACAGCCAGCGGCGGCGAACGGCGCCGCGCCGCGCTTGCCCGGGCACTCGCGCAGGACCCCGATCTGATCCTGCTCGACGAGCCGACCAACC